>JALZLC010000251.1 GCA_030858885.1 Actinomycetota bacterium | reverse complement strand
ACCTCGTCGAACTCGTCGGCCGTCCAGGTGAAGAACAGTCCTTCCACACCCTCGGAGTCGGCGTCGGTCGCCGAGTAGAAGCCACCCGCCTGGTGGCGCATGTCGCGCAGCAAGTATTCGGCGACTTCGGTGGCGATACGCCGGCACCGGCGACTGCCGGTCACCTGCCAGGCGTGGGTGTAGGCGCGTAGCAGCAGCGCGTTGTCGTACAGCATCTTCTCGAAGTGGGGGACTAGCCAGCGCGCGTCGACCGAGTAGCGCGCGAATCCGCCCGCCACATGGTCGTAGATGCCACCGCGCGACATGGCCTCCAGCGACTGCAGGGCGGCGTCACCGGCCGCGTTGCCGCCGGCTGCGCTGTCGCCGGCCCCGCTGTCGCCGGCTGCGCTGTCGCCGGTCCGCTGCGCGTGGGCCAGCAAAAAGTCGATGGTCATGGCCTGCGGGAACTTGGGCGCCGCGCCGAACCCGCCCAACTCGCGGTCCCACGCCCGCACGCACACCGCGGCCGCGCGCGATGCGGTGGCGGGGTCGATCTGCTCAGCGCCTCCGCCGACGTCGTTGGCGGCCCGCAGGTGCGCCGTCAGCCGCTGACCGGAGTCCAGCACCTGGTCGCGCTGCTCGCGCCAGGCGGTGTCAACGGCCTGCAAGACCTGCAGGAAACCAGGCATGCCGGAGCGGCTGTCGCGGGGCCAGTACGTGCCGCCGAAGAATGGCACGCCGTCGGCGGTGACGAACACGCTCATCGGCCAGCCGCCGGCTCCGGTCATGGCCTGCACCGCGCCCATGTAGACGCTGTCGACGTCCGGGCGCTCTTCCCGGTCCACCTTGACCGCCACGAAGCGGTCATTCAAGACGCGGGCGACCTCGGCGTCCTCGAAGGACTCGTGGGCCATGACGTGGCACCAGTGACAGCTTGAGTAGCCCACCGACAGGAACACCGGCACATCGCGGTCGCGGGCTTGCGCGAAGGCCGCAGAGCTCCACTCCTGCCAGTCCACGGGGTTGTCGGCGTGCTGGCGCAAATAGGGGCTGGACGCATGTTGCAAGCGGTTCACGTGCCGACCTCCGCCGACTCGGAGATGACCAGCTGGCGGCCGAAGGCGCGCTCGATCCGCTTGGTGGCACGCTGCGCGCTCCAACGTTCCAGCTCGCCGTCGGTGTCGGTGGAGGTGGCGACGGCCAGGTGCACCGACTCCTCGGTTATCGTCACGTCGAGTCCGGTCACGGCGCCGGTGCGACCGCGATCCAGTCCGTGGGCGACCTGCAGCAGCGCCACCAGCGAGCGCAGCGCCTTGCGCCGGCGCGCCGGCAGGCGATCGAACGGCGCGAACCCCTCGCCGGGTTCCCCCTTGTGGTGGTAGCGGGCCAGGCAGGCCAGCACCGCGGTCTCGTCGGGGTCGAAGCCGCGAAGACGGCCGTGGGTGATCAGGTAGGCGCTGTGCGTGGCTTGGTCCTCGGCCGAGACATGGCGGCCGATGTCGTGCAGCAACGCCGCGTGGGCTAACAGCTCCCGCTGCTGTTCGTCGAGGCCGTGCAGGTCGCTGGTCGCGTCGAACAGGGTCTGCGCCAGCCGGGCGACGAGGCGGCTGTGGTCCTCGGGCCAGCTGTAGCGGCGGGCGAGGGCGAGCACCGAAGCGTCGCGGATCGCCCGAGGGTCGTCGTGGCGGTCGGGTGGGTGGTGGCGGGCGAGCGTGTCCAAGACCATGCCCTCCCGCAGCGCCCAGGTGCCGATCACGAGGCGGTCCAGGTCCAGCAGGTCCATGGCGGTGAGCGCCACGATCGAGCCCGCGACCGCCAGCGGCGCCCGCCGGGGCTCCATGCCGGCGACCTGCTCCCGCTCGGCGCAGGTCATCGCCATCAGGTCGGTATGCAGCGCCTCCAGCTGCTTGCGGTTGACTTCCAGCTGGTTGCTCAACGCCGGCTGGATGCGGGTGGCCTTCGTCAGGGCGGCGACGGCCAGGTCGGTGAGCGTGCCGCTGGTTCCGACGGCAAGGCCGGGGGCGTGGGTGGCCACCTCGGCGGCGACCGGCTCCAGTGCCTCGGTCACGCGGTTGCGCACCCGGCGAAGGTCGCCCTTGCGAGGCGGGTCGGAGCGCACCAGCTCGGTGG
>JALZLC010000250.1 GCA_030858885.1 Actinomycetota bacterium | reverse complement strand
TCCTGCGCGCCCAGCCGGGCGACCTGGAACTCGAACGTCGTGCGGGTGTAGTAATCCAGGCCGCGGACCAGGCGCGGGTCGTGCCGCAGCGGTACGCCCTCGGCCTCCAGCCGGGCGACCACCACCTCGTGGTGCGCCTTCACCTCGGGGGACACATGGTCGGCCAGCAGCGGTGCGTCGGCCATGATCGCGGCCATGCCGGGCGCCTTGGCATCGAACGCGCGCAGCGGGTTGCGGTGTCTTCGCTGCGCGACCTCCGGCGGCAGATCGTCGGCGAAGCGATCCAGGTGCGCGTTGAGCCGTTCGTGGTAGGCCGCGCGGTCCCCGCGGTCGCCCAGCGTGTTGAGGCGCAGGACGACACCGTCAAGGCCGACGCGGCGCAGCGCCTCCCATCCGAGCAGCACCACTTCGGCGTCCAACTCCGGGTCGTCGGACCCGAGGGCCTCCACGCCCACCGAGGTGTGCTGGCGCTGGCGCCCGGCCTGCGGCCGCTCGTAGCGAAAGTGCTCTGAGGAGTACGACCACTTCACCGGCAAACCGCCGGCCCTTGGGAGCCCACTGCCGAGGGCTGCCCGCACGACGCCGGCGGTGCTCTCGGGACGCAGCGTCAGGGATCGCCCGCCGCGGTCAGAGAAGGTGTACATCTCCTTTTGCACCACGTCGGTGGTGTCGCCGACCCCTCGCGTGAAGACCTCGGTGTGCTCGAACACCGGCGTGCGCACGCGCTGGTAGCCAGCCAACCGGGCGGCTTCGAGCAACCCAGACTCGACCGCGTGGAAACGGTCGGCCTCGGGGGGCAGCCAGTCCGGCGCACCCTTGACACCCTCGGGGACAGCCATGGCCGTCGATGCTAGCCGGGTACCGGCGCCGATCGCGGGCTGGTCGACCCCGCCGGCCGGCAACTAGCGGCTTGGTCATCATTGTGTGACCAACGCTGCCATCTAGCCGGCTGGTTCCAGGCCGGCGAGGTACGGGTTGCTTCGCCGCTCGGCGCCGACGCTGGTTTCCGGGCCGTGACCGGACAGCACTCTGGTGGCGTCCGCCAGCGGCAGCACCACCCGCTGCAAGGAGGCCATCTGCTCGGCCCAGGAACCCCTCGGGAAGTCGGTTCGGCCGACCGCCCCGGCGAACAGCAGGTCTCCGGAGAGCAGCAGCGGGTCGTCGCTGCGTTCGCCCAGCAGGAACACGCAAGAGCCGGGGGTGTGTCCAGGCGTGTGCCGCACGTGCAGGCGCAGCCCCGCAAGGCGCAGCGTCATGCCGTCGCGCAGCTCCTGCAGCCGCTCGCTGGGCGGCTCCCAGCGCAATCCGAACTGGGCCTCCAGCGCCCCGAGCGGCGCCTCGCCGAAGCCGGCGGCTGGGTTGTCCCACAACCACCGGTCGTCGCCGTGCAGCAACACCGGGACGTCGAGTTCGCGGGCCAACTCGGGGACGGCCCAGAGGTGGTCGAGGTGCCCGTGGGTCAGCAGCAAGGCCTCGCACCGCAGCCCGTTGGCCTCCAGGCGCTCCCGCACCACCGGGTGGCCGCCCTGCCCTGGGTCGATGACGACGGCGCTACCCAGCTCGCGATCGCCGAGCAGGTAGCAGTTGGTCTGCCACAGCCCGAGGCACAGCGACTCGACGACGCGCTGCTCGCTCGGCATGGCGCTCACTCCGGAATCCTGGTCACTGTGTGGTGGGGCCAGGCTATGCCCCTCCCCCTCGGCGGGTAGGAGCACCGGGATTCCGTACGGACCGAAAGGATCTGCAGTGCTCGCCGCCCTGGATGCGCATGCGATCGGCTTCGCCGTGGCCGGTCTCGCCGTGCTCGGTGGCGCCCTGTGGCCGGTCGTCGTGCGCAACCGGCCGCTGTCGACGCCGATCCTCTCCCTGCTGCTCGGCGTCACCGCGTTCGCCCTGCCGACCGCGCTGTCCGACCCCGACCCGCTGCGCCACGTCGATGCCACCGAGCTCATCACCGAGATCGGGGTGATCGTCTCGTTGATGGGCGCCGGGCTGAAGCTGGACCGACCGATCGGCTGGGCGCGCTGGGCGATCACCTGGCGCCTGCTGGCGATCACGCTGCCGCTGTCGGTGGTGGGCGTTGCCCTGCTGGGGTGGTGGGGCCTCGCGCTGGCGCCGGCCTCGGCGTTGCTGCTGGGCGCCGTGCTCGCGCCGACCGATCCCGTCCTGGCTGCTGACGTCCAGGTCGGGCCGCCCGGTGAGCGAACCGGCGAGGGCGACGACGCCGAGGACGAGGTGCGGTTCTCCTTGACCTCCGAAGCTGGGCTCAACGACGCGCTGGCCTTCCCCTTCACCAATGCTGCCGTCGCGATGGCGCTGGCCGGCGGCGACGGAACCGAGTGGCTGCTGCACTGGCTGTCGGTCGACGTGGTCTACAAGCTCGTCGTCGGGTTGGCTGGCGGCGTGCTGATCGGTCGCCTCCTCGGCCGCCTCTCCTTCGCGTTGCCCCAGCAAGCCGCGCTGGCCAGCCAGGGCCTCGGCTTTGTCGCGTTGACCGGCACGTTCCTGTCCTACGGCGCCACCGAAGTGGTGGGCGGGTACGGCTTCCTCGCGGTCTTCGT
>JALZLC010000237.1 GCA_030858885.1 Actinomycetota bacterium | reverse complement strand
GGCACCGAGGTCGGCGTGTTCCGTGGGGCGTTGGAGGCTGGCGGCTCGGTGCTGGCCCTGTGCCTGCCGGGCGGTGGCGACCTGACGCGTCGCGAGTTCGACGGCTGGGTGGACTTCGCCCGCCGGCGTGGCGCCAAGGGCCTGGCTTGGGCGGTCGTCGAGGAGGGTGGCACGCTGCGCAGCCCGCTGGCCAAGTTCATGAGCCACGAGGAGACCGCCGCACTGCTGCGTACCGCCGGCGCCTCAGCCGCGGACGCGCTGTTCTTCGCGGCCGGGCCAACGCGCGAGGCTCAGGAGCTGCTCGGCGCGCTGCGGCTCGCCCTGGGGCGTGAGCGCGGGTTGATCGACGAGAGCCGCTGGGACTTTCTGTGGATCGTCGAACCTCCGGTGTTCGAGTGGAACGGCGAGCAGCAGCGGTGGGACGCGCTGCACCATCCCTTCACCATGCCGACTGACGAGTCGCTGGCGCAGCTGGAGGCCGCGCCCGGCGACGCCATCGCGCGCGCCTACGACATCGTGCTCAACGGCGTCGAGCTCGCCAGCGGTTCGGTGCGGATCCACCGCCGCGACATCCAGGAGCGGGTGTTCGCGGTACTCGGCATCGGCCAGTCAGAGGCGCAGGAGCGGTTCGGCTTCTTCCTGCGCGGCCTGTCCTACGGCGCACCCCCGCACGCCGGCATCGCGCCGGGGCTGGACCGCCTGGTCATGCTGATGGCCGGTGGCTCGTCGTTGCGCGACGTGATCCCGTTCCCCAAGACGCAGTCCGGCAGCGATCCCTTGACCGACGCGCCGGCGCCCGTGGACGCCGCACAGCTGGCCGCGCTGGGCCTGCGGCAGCTGCCGCCACCCGCCCGTTCGGGCTAGCGGAGCAGCGCTACGGCCTGGTTACACTCTGCGTGGAGGGAGGCCACGCCGTGCAAGGCCAGCTCGACACTCGAACATCCCAAGTCGATATACCGCCGCAGTCCAAGTCGTTGCTGGCGCGCCTGAACGCGCGCGGATTCCGCCTCCTGATGATCGCCGACATCCTGGTCGTGTTCGGGTCGATGGCGGCGATCGTGTCGCTGCGGATCCTGTTCTTCAACGGCTTCGCCACCTACCGCCTGCAGAACTACGCCCTGGCCTTCGCGGGGTTCACGGTGCTGTTCGTGGCCACCTACTACTTCGGCGGGCTGTACGAACGCGAGCTGCGCCTCGGCCAGCGGGCGGCACTGCCCCAGGTCGCCAGCCTGTCGTTCGGCGCCTGGCTGATTGTGGCGCTGGTGCAGTCCCTGCTGTCGCGCAACCCGGTGCCCCGGACCACGCTGCCGGTGATGCTGGCCCTCGTGGTGCTGGGGGTGAGTGGCAACCGCTACCTCGCCCGCTGGCTGCGACGGCGCCGCGGCGGGCCGCCTCGGGTCGTGCTGGTGGGCGCCCCCGACGACATCCACCTGGCGGAAAGTCACCTGCACGACGACCAGAGCCAAGCCATGGTGGTGGGTCAGGCGAAGAACGCGCAGTCACTGCTGGAACTGGTGGCCGAGGTGGAGGCGACCGAGGTCCTGCTGCTGTCGGCGGCCATGCTCGACGAGGTCTACCCCGAACCGCTGGACACCCTCGAACGTCGCGGCGTCGGTGTGCTGCAGCGCGTCACCCCCCGCGACACGCTGCTCGGGCTTGCCGGCGTGCGCGAGATCGCCGGCATGCCGTTCGTCGCGCTTCGGACGCACACGCTGCCCGTCTCGCGCGCGCGGTTCAAACGCGCCGTGGAGCTGTCCGGCATGGTGGTGCTGGCACCGTTGATGCTGGTGTTGGTGGCGTTCACCGCGGTGTACGTGCGCGTCGTCGCCGGCGCTCCGGTGCTGTTCTGGCAGGAGCGCGTCGGCCAGGACGGCCGGCCGTTTCGCATGGTGAAGTTCCGCACGATGCTGCCCGACGCCGAAGAGGGGCTCGGCGCGGTGTTGGCCAAGCGGGGTGATCCCCGTGTCGTCCCCGGCTGCCAGTGGCTGCGGTCCACCCGGCTCGATGAGCTCCCCCAGCTGTGGAACGTGCTGCGCGGCCAGATGTCGGTGGTCGGGCCGCGACCGGAGCGTCCCGAGCTGACCGCTCAGTTCGAGGCGCTGATCCCGGGCTACTCCCGGCGCCACGAGATCCCTCCCGGCATCACCGGTCTGG
>JALZLC010000231.1 GCA_030858885.1 Actinomycetota bacterium | reverse complement strand
GCTCCCCGGTCGGCCAGCGCCACCCGCCGGACCCCCAGCCGGCGTGCCTGCTCGCTCAGCAGCTCGGCGTTGCTGCCCGCCGCGAGGCCGGTGACGGTGAAGCGATCGGGGTGCTCGGCGGCAACGGCCAGGGTCTGGGTGCCGACCGACCCGGTGCTGCCAAGCACGGTTACGGTGGTCACGAGGGCCGGACCCCGGCCATCTGCTCGGCCCCCTGCCGCGGCGACAACCGCTCGGCCGCGCCGACGGCCCCCGGCAGCGTGCGACCGCTGGCCATCGCGTAGTCGGCGTACAGCTGCCCGCACGCCGCGTCGATGTCGCCGCCGCGGTTGCGCCGGATGGTGGCCGCGACGCCAGCATCCTTCAGTACCGCCAAGAACGCTCGTTGCGTCGGCACCGGCGGGGCCTGCCACGGCACCGCTGGCGTGGTGTTCATCGGAATCAGGTTGACGTGGGCGCCGAAGCCGCGCAGCAGCGCAGCCAGCCGCCGCGCCTGGTCCACACTGGCGTTGATCCCGTCGATGAGGACGTACTCGAACGTCAGGCGACGGCCGGTGCGGTCGCGGTACTGGCGGGCCGCGGAGAGCAGCTCGCCCAGCGGGTGTTGCCGGTTGACCGGCACGAGGTCGTCGCGCAGGGCGTCGTCCGGGGCGTGGAGGCTGACCGCCAACGTGATCGGCAGCCCAAGCTCGGCGAGGCGTCGGATGCCAGGCACCAGCCCGACGGTCGACACCGTGATACTGCGGGCGGACAGGTTGAACCCTTCGGGGTCGTGCAACCACCGCACCGCAGCGACAGTGACGTCGAGGTTGGCCAGCGGCTCGCCCATGCCCATGAACACCACGTTGGTGACGTGGTCGGGCACACCCGGCACGTCGACGGCGCCCTCGGCCAGCAGCCGCTGCATCACCGTGACCTGGCGGACGACCTGGCCGACGGACAGCTGCCCCCGAAAGCCGGCCTGGCCGGTGGCGCAGAACGGGCAGCCCATGGCGCAACCCGCCTGGGTGGAGATGCACACCGTCGCCCGTCCTGCCTTGCCGTCGCGCGCCGGATAGCACATCAGCACGCTTTCTAGTTCCACATCAGTCCGCGGCGAGCGCGGCGCAATCTCCGCAGCTTCCACATCAGTCCGCGGCGAGCGCGGCGCAATCTCCGCAGCAGCTCTTGTTTCCACATCAGTCCGAAGCGTGCGCGGGCTGGCCTCCGCAGTAGATCCCGCATCGACCCGCGGTGGGCGCGGGCTGGCCTCCGCAGTAGATCCCGCATCCGTCCGAAGGGTCTCGGCGGGGAAGCCGAGCAGCACCTTGCGGGTCAAGCCCCCGTCGGCGCTGGAGGAACGCAGCAACGCCGGCGGTGGCGGCAGGAGCTCGGTCAGCCGCTCGCGCAGATCCCGCGGCAGGTCGGTCATATCGGCGGGATCGTCGACGCCCCGCACCAGCCAGCGATGCACCTGGTCGGCTCGGTAACGCGGCTGGTCGTCCAGCAGCGCCGCGAGGCCGTCGCGCCCGAGCGCGTAGGGATCCGGGATCGACATGGTCATGAGCCGAGCGCGAGGAGCAGCAGGTGGGCGACCGGCAGCGCGAAGATGACCGCGTCGGCACGCTCCATGATGCCACCGTGCCCCGGCAGGAGGCCGCCGAGGTCCTTGACGCCTAGGTCGCGCTTGACCATGGACTCGGCCAGGTCGCCAACGGTCGCGGCAGCGCAGACGCCGACCGCCAGGGCCAGCGCCGTTGCCAGCGTGAAGCCCGGAACGTTGGCGGTGACCAACACGGCGAGCAGCAGCGCCGTGCCCAGCCCTCCGGCGAACCCTTCCCACGACTTGGCGGGGCTGATACTGGGCGCCAGCTTGTGACGGCCGTAGCGGCTTCCGAAGGCGAACGCTCCGATGTCGCTGCTGACGGTGAGGGCCACGGTGGCCATGACGAACCACTCGCCTTGCGGCCTTGCCAGCAGCAGACCGATGTAGCTGGCCAGGAACGGCACCCACAGCACCATCAGGCAGGTGACGCCCATGCTGCGCAGCGGTCGTTGGACGCCGCGCCTGAGCAGGGGCCAGGCGGCCGCGCCGACGACCAGCAGGGCCAGTCCGGCGCTTTGGCCGCTGGGGCCCGCGGCGTAGGTCCCGAAGATCAGCACCAGTCCCGCGGCGAGGGCGACCGGTGTGGCCGGGCACAGCTCTTTCGAGCGGAACGCGCGGTCCAGCTCGAGCAGACCGAGGATCACCATGGCCGCGATGAAGACCAGAAAGGCGACGGGATGGAGGAACAGCGTGCCGAGAAACAGCGTCGCCAGCGCGATCCCGACGGCGATCGCGACGGGAAGGTTGCGGCCGAGGGTGCGATGGGCCGGCGAGGGAGGGCCGGCCGGAATCGTCGGTGCGACGGGCATGACGGGTCGCGGGGGCCTCAGACCTCCAGCAGCTCCTTCTCCTTGTGGCTGAGCAGTCCGTCGACCTGCCCGACGTAGGTGTCGGTCAAGTCCTGCAACGCCTTGTCGGCGCGCCGCTCGTCGTCTTCGGTGAGGTCGGAGGCGTCACGCAGGTGGCCGAGCTCGGACTTTGCGCTGCGCCGGACGTTGCGGATCGACACCCGCCCCTCCTCGGCGCGCACGCGTGCCAGCCGCACGTACTCCCGTCGCCGTTCCTCGGTCAGGTCAGGAAAAATCACGCGGATGACCTTGCCGTCGTTGGACGGGTTCAGACCCAGATCCGACCGGCCGATGGCGCGCTCGATGGCCTTCAGCGCGGTCTGGTCATAGGGACTGACCAGCAGCATGCGGGCCTCGGGAACCGACACGCCCGCGAGCTGTTGCAACGGTGTCGGCGCGCCGTAGTAGTCAACGGGCAGATCGGTGATCAGCCCGGGGTTGGCTCGTCCCGTGCGGATCTTGCCGAACTCCGACCGCGTGTGATCCACGGCGGCCGCCATCTTCAGCTCCGCCTCCATCATCGTGTCGTCGATCACAGGAAGTTCTCCAGGTCGGGCTTGTCCGCTGTCGCGTGCACCAGCGTGCCGATCGGCTCCCCGCGCATCACCCGTCGCAGGTTGCCCTCGACGAACAGGTTGAAGATGCTGACGGGTAGCTCGTGGTCCATGCACAACGAGATCGCCGTGGTGTCCATCACCTTCAGCCCGCGCCGAAGGAACTCCAGGTAGCTCAGCTCGTCGAAGCGCGACGCCTCGGCGTGCACCTTCGGATCCCGGTCGTAGACCCCGTCGACCTTCGTGCCCTTCAGGATCGCTTCGGCGCCGATCTCCAGCCCGCGCTGGGCGGCGGCCGTGTCGGTCGAGAAGTACGGGGCGCCAAGCCCAGCCGCGAAGATGACCAGCCGGCCCTTCTCGAGGTGGCGGACGGCACGGCGCCGGATGTACGGCTCGCACAGCTCCTGCATCGACACCGCTGACTGCACGCGGGTCTGCAGGTGGAACTTCTCGCAGGCGTCCTGCAGCGCGAGTGCGTTGATGACCGTGGCGAGCATGCCCATGTGGTCGGCGCTGGAGCGGTCCATGCCGCCTGCCTGCGGCGACGTGCCGCGGAAGATGTTGCCACCACCGACCACCACGGCCAGCTGGACGCCGAGCTCCACCACTCCGGCCAGCTGGGCGGCGACCGAGCTCACCACGGCTGGGCTGATCGTGCTGTCCCGGTCGGAGAAGGCCTCTCCGCCGAGCTTCAGCAGCACCCGCCCGTACTTGGCTTCACCCACGCTCGCTCCCAACCGTCGACCGCCGCGCAGCCGGTCCACCCAACTGTCAGCGCCCCACCTGGTAGCGCTGGAAGCGGCCGACGACGATCTTCTCACCGCTGGTGCGCTGGAACTCGTTGAGCAGGTCGGCGACGGTGAGCTTGTCGTCCTTCACGAAGGGC
This sequence comes from Actinomycetota bacterium, assembly GCA_030858885.1. The sequence continues at coordinate 6,717 of JALZLC010000231.1, read as the reverse complement.
TGGTTGAGCAGGACCTTGTCTTTGTAGAAGGCCTTGACCTTGCCCTCGACGATCCGCTCGAGAATGTGCTCGGGCTTGCCGTCGTCACGGGCTTGCTTCTCGGCGAAGGAACGCTCGGCGGCGATGGTGTCATCGTCGATCTGGTCCTCGCTCACCACCAGGGGTCGCATGGCGGCGATGTGCAGCGCCACGTCCTTGGCCAGCTGACGGAAGCCTTCGCCCTTGGCGACGAAGTCGGTCTCGCAGTTGAGCTCGAGCAGGACGCCGACCTTGGGAGGCAGTCCCGGGGTGGGGGCGTGCAGGTAGGCGTGGACCACGCCTTCGGCGGCGGTGCGCTCGCCGACGCGGCCTTCCATCTTCGCTCCGGTGCGTTCGCGCACCAGCTGGGCAGCCTTGTCCAGGTCCCCGTTGGCGTCGACGAGGGCGCGCTTGCAGTCCATCATCCCGGCCCCGGTGGCGTCGCGGAGCCGCTTGACGTCGGCGGCGGTGAAGTCGGGCACGGTGTACTCCTTGGTTCGCGGGTGAAGCCTGGTCAGCGCTGCTCTGGCGTGACCGGCATGTCGGGATTGTCGGCGTCGCCGGGTGTGGCCACGGCCTCCCGAGCCGCCTCGTCGGCGGAGCCGGGGCCGGACGGCGGCGTGTCGGCCGGCGGCTCGGCGGCGCCGGTGTCGGTTTGCTCCGCGGCAACGTCGGCCTGCGCCTGCTGCACCACCTGTGCCTCGCCGGGCTTCTCGGTGGCGTGCCCGGGCTGTGGTGCGGACACGCCACCGGCCCGTGCGGCATGGCGAGCCGCCTCCTCCTGCTGCAAGGCGATCTCCCACTCGGCCAACGGCTCGGCGGCGGGCTTGGTCGGGGCGGCCGGAGCCTGAGCTGCGGCGGCCGCCGCAGCCGCCTGCTCGGCGACGACGTCGTCGGCGGTGCGGCTGGCGCGCCGGACGTAGCCCTCGGCACAGGCGTCGGCGATGATCCGTGTCAGCAGGGCGCCGGAGCGGATGGCGTCGTCGTTGCCAGGGATGATGTAGTCGATCACGTCGGGATCGCAGTTGGTGTCGACGACGGCCACCACCGGGATGCCGAGGCGGTTGGCCTCCTTGACGGCGATGTGCTCCTTGACGGTGTCGACGACCCAGATGGCCGACGGCGGCTTGGTCATGCCGCGGATGCCGCCGAGGTTGCGTTCCAGCTTCAGGCGCTCACGCTGCAGTGACAGGACTTCCTTCTTGGGAAGCAGCTCCGTCGTGCCCTCGGCCTCCATGGACTCCAGCTCACGCAGGCGAACCAGGCGCGTCTTGATCGTCTCGAAGTTGGTGAGCATCCCGCCCAGCCAGCGATAGTTCACGTAGGGCATGCCGACGCGCTGAGCCTGCTGCTCGACGGCTTCCTGCGCCTGCTTCTTGGTGCCGACGAACAGGATCGTTCCGCCCTTCGCCACGCTGTCGCGTACGAAGCCGTAGGCCTGCTCGAGCATCCCAATCGACTGTTGGATGTCGATGATGTAGATGCCGTTGCGCTCGCTGAAGATGAAGCGCTTCATCTTCGGGTTCCAACGGCGGGTCTGGTGACCGAAGTGCACACCGGCTTCAAGCAGCTGGCGCATGCTGACGACTGCCATGAGTGTTCCTTGTGTTGTCGCGGTTGGGCCTCGCGAGAACCGGGCCGCCGAAGCGACGTCCAGGCCTTCCCCCCATCGGCATGTGCAGCCGCGGGAGACCGCAGGCCTCGCGGTTCCGCTGTGATGTCCGCCCCGTCACCGAGGCAGCAAGGATTGGCCGACCGAAGCCGGACCGTGGTCGAGCATAGCACCCGCCCCAGCCTGCCCGAGTCGGCACAGATAGAAGGATTGGTCACACTATTGTGACCAATCCTTCTATCCGGTAGGTCGGCCCAGCCAGCGGACCGGGTCCTGGGCCACCCCGTCGAAGCGCACCTCGAAGTGCAGGTGCGGACCCGTGGACAGCCCAGTGGACCCGACGGCGCCGATCGCCTGCCCGGTCGCGACCCGCTGCCCCGCGCCCGCCGCCAGGCTCGACAGATGCGCGTACCGCGTGGTCAGCCCGCCGCCGTGGTCGACGATGACCAGCAGACCGTACCCACCGGCGGCGCCGGCGAACGTGATGGTCCCGCCGCCCGCCGCGGCGACCGGGATGCCCGACGGCGCACCAAAGTCGATCCCGGCATGAGCCCGCACCTCCCCGGTGATCGGGTGCGCGCGAGTCCCGAACGGCGACGTGACGGGACCCGCGATGGGCGCAACCAGATGCCACTGCTGCCCGCTGCCGGCCACGCCAGTGTCCAGGGCGCCGGGACCGCGGCCCACGGCCTGTGGCGAGGTCACCCACCGTGCCGGCAGCTTGGTCACCATGCTGTCGGGGCTGGTCAGGTGCACCTGCCAACGACCGAGCAGCGACAGCGGGTCGATGTAGGTGTCACCCACCCGCGCACCCCAGTCCAGGTGCAGCGCACCGTCGGCCACGCGCCCGAGCCGTTGCCCCGACTTCACCCGGTCGCTGGCGCGCACCGAGCGCGGGTCGAGCGGCCCGTAGGTGGTCGACAGTCCGCCGCCATGGTCGAGGGTCACCCAGCCCACACGGACCACCGTCCCCGAGAAGCTGACGCTCCCGTCCAGCGCGGCCCGAACAGGTTCGCCGGGCGCCGCCGCCAGATCCACACCACGGTGTCCTGCGCCGTAGCGGGAGGCCGGCGGATCGAAGGTGCGCAGGACCGGGCCGCGCACCGGTGGCACCCCGGCCGTCGACGACCGGGACTGACCGACCGCAGCGAATGCCCAGGCGGCGGGCGCGGACCCGGCGGGGCCGACGGGGAGCCAGGCAACGACCAGCGCCAGGGCGGCGAACAGGGAGGCGGTGAAGCGCTGCATGACCGGACGCTACGACGCCGCGGGCGAAGCGCCCCGTGCGATCTCAGCCCGGTTGTGGAAGAGCCGCCGCGAGGGCGGCGGCCATGGCTGAAAGCGGCTGGTCAATCACCGGCCAGCCGCTGGTCAGGCGCCCCGCTCCCGCAGCTTGGTCCGCAAGCCGAGCACGGCCTTGGTGTGCATCTGGCACACGCGTGACTCGGTGACACCGAGCACCTCGCCGATCTGGGCCAACGTCATGCCTTCGAAGTAGTACAGGACGAGGACGGTCTTCTCTCGCTCGCCCATCCGGTTGAGCGCCTCGCCGAGCATCGAACGCAGCTCGGAGTCCTCGAAGCTCGCCTGCGGGTCCGCGGCTTTGGGATCCTGCAGCGTGTCGATCAGGGACTGACGGTCGTTGTCGTCGCCGCCGAACGACTCGTCCAATGCCACCACCGACACCAGTGACACTTGCGTCAGCATGGCGCGCAACTCCTTGATGCCGATCGACAGCTCGTCGGCCAGCTCCTGCTCGGTCGGCGTGCGACGCAACTGCAGCTCCAGCGACGCCATCGCCTGCTCGACGTTGCGCGCCTTGGCACGCACCGATCGCGGGATCCAGTCGATGGACCGCAACTCGTCGATGATCGCGCCCCTGATCCGCGTGATGGCGTACGTCTCGAACTTGACGCCTTTCTCGAGGTCGAACTTCTCGATGGCGTCGATGAGCCCGAACATCCCGTAGGACACCAGGTCGGCGTGTTCGATGGTGGCGGGGAGGCCGACGCTGACCCGGCCCGCGACGTACTTGACCAGCGGCGAGTACTGCAGGATCAGCCGCTCGCGAACGGAGGGATGCTCGTCGACCTTGTAGCGTTGCCACAGCGCCACGACCTCCGGGTCGGCGCTGACCCGCCCCTGCCCGACACGCTGACCGCCGCGATTTGCGCCGGATGCGGTGCGCGCTGCCGAAGAGGGCATCGAGGGTCCCGTCACGCCCGCGGGTGGGCGTGCTCGTAGCTGGCGCGCAGGTGGTCGCGCGAGACGTGAGTGTAAATTTGGGTCGTCGACAGGGCAGCGTGGCCGAGGAGCTCCTGGACACTGCGCAGGTCGGCGCCGCCCTCCAGCAGGTGCGTGGCGTAGCTGTGGCGCAGGGTGTGCGGGGTGACCCGGCCGAGCTGCGCCCCAGCGGCGGCCTTGGTCACCACCGCGCGTACGTCGTTGGGCGTCATGGCCGTCCCCCGCCGGGTCAGCAGCACGGTTGGCGACGGCTGCGCGCTGGCGGCGGCGAACTGTGGCCGCCCGTCGCGCAGCCAGCGCTCCACCGCGATGCAGGCCGGTTCCCCCAGCGGCACGACGCGGTCCTTGCTGCCCTTGCCGTGCAGGCGGACGCTACCGCTGGCCAGGTCCACGGCGTCGACCGGCAGGCCAGCCAGCTCGCTGACCCGCGCTCCGCTGGCATACAGGAGCTCCAACACCGCGCGGTCGCGCAGGCCGATTGGGGTGGCCGGGTCAGGGATCGCCAGCAGCGCGCCGACCTGGTCGGCCCGCAGCACCTTGGGCAGTCGCCGACCGGCCTTGGGTGTGCCGAGGTGCAGCGCAGGGTCGCGTGCCACCAGACCGCGTCGCGCCAGGAGACCGAAGAACCCCCGGGCGGCGGCCGTCTTGCGCGCCAACGACGCGCGAGCGTAGTCCTCCTTGGACAGCTGCGCCAGCCATCGGCGAAGCACCAGTGGCTCCACCTCATCGGGATCGTCCACCCCGAAGCCGGCGCAGAATCCGGCCAGCTGCCGAGCATCCCGCAGGTAGGCCTCGACCGTCAGGCCGGCCAGCATCCGCTCGTCGCGCAGATGCCCGGTGAAGACGTCCAAGGCGTGCGCCCATGGCGGTGGCAGGTCCTGCTGGATCTCCATGCCACTCCTTTCGGACGCCGCGGTTGCTGGTGACACTGTTGCAGAGTTCAGTACACGACGATTGCACCCCTTTATACCCGTACTGACCGTCACGATGGGCGTACGCTGTGCTTTCAGGACCACCACGGCGGACGTCTGTGCGATACCTCAGCGCTGCGCTGGTCGGATTCCTGCTGTTCCTGCTGGCGGGCTGCGGCACGCCGGCCGAGGAGCTCAGGCGGTCGTGGCTCCCTGCGCCTGCAGCCGCCGGCGGAACACCGGAATGAGGCCCCCCGCCAAGACGATCTCCGCCTGCCGTGGCGACAGGCGGTGGCCAACGGTGTAGCGCTCGTCCTTGGTCGTGTTCACCAGCTCGACCCGCCGGTCGTCTGACTCCAGGGCCGCGCGCAGCCCCGTCAGCTGCAGCACGTCGTCGCGCTCGATCCGGTCGTAGTCGGCCGGGTCGGTGAACTGCAGGCCGACGATGCCGAAGTTGGCCAGGTTCTGCCAGTGGATGCGGGCGTAGCTCTTGGCGATGACCGCCTTGAGCCCGAGGTAGCGCGGGGCAATGGCGGCGTGCTCGCGCGACGAACCTTGGCCGTAGTTGTCCCCACCCACGATGAAGTGCCCGCCGTCGGCGGCCTTGGCGCGCTCGACGTAGGTCTCGTCGACCTGGTAGTAGACGAACTCGGAGATCTTGGGGATGTTCGAGCGGTACGGCAGCACCTTCTGGCCCGCCGGCATGATCTCGTCGGTGGAGACGTTGTCGCCGACCTTGAGCAGCACCGGCGCGCTGAACTCGTCGGGCAGCGGGTCGAAGTCAGGCAACGACGAGATGTTGGGGCCCTTGACCAGCTCCTCTTTGACCGCCACGTCGGGCGCCAGCGGTGCGACCAGCATGTCGGTGTCGACCAGGTTCTCCTCGGGCTCCTGAAAGCGCGGGTAGGTGATCCCGAAACGCTCGGTCAGGTCGCGGGGATCGGTGATCTGGCCCGTGAGGGCGGCCGCCGCCGCCGTCTCAGGAGAGCACAGAAACACCGAGTCTTCCTTGGTGCCCGACCGTCCGGGGAAGTTGCGCGGGAAGGTGCGCAAGCTGTTGCGCCCTGAGGCCGGCGCCTGCCCCATGCCGATGCAACCCATGCAGCCCGACTGGTGCAGCCGCGCACCGGCCTGGATCAGCGGCATCAGCAGGTTCATCGCCGACAGGTTCTCCAGCACCTGCCGCGAAGAGGGGTTGACGTCGAAGGAGACGGCGTCATCGGTCTGGCGGCCGCGCACGATCTCGGCGACGACGGCGAAGTCGCGCAGGCCAGGGTTCGCCGAGGACCCGACGACGACCTGGGTCACCTCCTCGCCGGCGACCTCGGCGACGGGCACGACATTGCCGGGGCTGGACGGCTTGGCGATCAGCGGCTCAAGGGTGGACAGGTCGAGCTGCTCTTGCACGTCGTAGGTCGCGTCGTCGTCGGCCAGCAGCTCGGAGAAGTCGTCGCCGCGCTGCTCGGCGGTCAGAAAGCGGCGCACCTCGTCGTCGGCGGGAAACACCGTGGTCGTGGCGCCCAGCTCGGCGCCCATGTTGGCGATGACGTGGCGGTCCATCGCCGACAGCCCTGCCAGACCAGGGCCGTGGTACTCGATGATCCGCCCGAGCCCGCCCTTGACATCGTGGCGGCGCAGCATCTCCAGGATCACGTCCTTGGCGCTGACCCACGGGGGGAGCTCGCCGGACAGCTCCACGCCCCACACCTGGGGCATGGTGATGTACAGCGGCTCACCGGCCATGGCCATCGCGACCTCGAGCCCCCCAACCCCGATGGCGAGCATGCCGAGGCTGCCGGCCGCCGGCGTGTGGCTGTCCGAGCCGACCATGGTCACGCCCGGCTTGCCGAAGCGCTGCATGTGCACGGCGTGACTGATGCCGTTCCCCGGCTTGGAGTACCAGATGCCGAACCGGCGGCAGGCGCTGTGCAG
>JALZLC010000172.1 GCA_030858885.1 Actinomycetota bacterium | reverse complement strand
CGAACAGATCGATCCCGGCCACGGCGAAGTGGCTGGTGTCGAACACGACGTTGCGGAACACCGACAGCTCGGCGGGCGTGACCACCGAGTAGAAGTTGCGCCCGGCGACCGGGAACAGGTTCTCCATGGCGAAGGTCGTTCCCAGCTCGTCGGCGACACCGTCGGCTTCGGCGACGACCCAGCCTCTGGCCTTGCGTTCCCAGCGGAACGGGGCGTGCGCGACCATGGTCTGCGCGCCCATGGCGGTGGCCAGCTCCAGGCTGGCGCGGGTCTTGTCGATGTAGCCCGACCCCAAGACGTTGCGCAGCAGGACCATGTACGGCCCGTGGATCACCGGGACGTCCAGGCCTGAGGCGGCTGACAGCGCCGCGATGCGCTGGGGGTCACGGGTCTCCGGATTGTGCGCCACGAGCAGCTCCAAGCCGGAGTACCCCGCGGCGGCAACAGTGTCGAACACCCAGTCCAGGGGACTGAGCAGCAGCGGGCCTGTCGACACCAAGAGGCGTGGTACAGGGTTCATGCAGCCCAGGGTACGCAGCGCACCTCAGGCTCCGCTTGCGTCCACATGGCCGGACGATGAACCGCGCGGCGTGGCTTACAGTGCACCTCTTGATCCCTTGGCCGACGCTGCGCAACCTGGCTGACAGCCTCCACGACACGGCGGCGCGCCTGCCGGACCGCCCGGCTTTGCTGGGTGCTGCCACGCTGACCTATCGCGAGCTGGATGCCCGTGTCGATGAGGTCGCCGGGGCCTTTCAGGGGGCCGGGCTGGCGCCGGGCGACCGGGTGGCGCTGCTGCTGGGCAACTCTGGCTATTTCGTCGAGGCCTTCTACGGGGCGCTGCGGGCCGGGCTGGTGGCCGTGCCCGTCAACAACACCTTCACCGCCGAGGAGATCAGCGCCATCCTGGCCGACTCGGGCGCTCGGGCGGTGGTCGTCGGCGACGCCCACGTCCACCAGCTCGACGGCATCCGCGAAACCCTGCCGGCGTTGGAGCAGGTCATCGTGACCGGTGCCTCCAGCCCGCCGATGGGCACGCGGACATTGCGCCAGTTCCTCGGCGGCGGTGGAGAACCTGCCGACACGGGGGTGGGTGGCGACGACCTGGCGTTGCTGTCCTACACCTCCGGTACCACGGGCAGGCCCAAGGGTGTCTGCCTGTCGCATGCCAACCTGCTGGCCAACCACGCGCAGATGTCCGGCACGCGGCTGAGCCTGAACGACGACGACGTCGTCTTGTGCGTCCTGCCGCTGTTTCATATCTACGCGCTCAACGTGGCGCTGGCCTTTTCGATCGCGCAGGGAGCTGCGGTGGTCCTCGCCGAACGGTTCGACCCCATCCAGACCCTTGCCCTCATCGCCGAGCAGCGGATCTCGGTGCTCGTCGGGGCGCCGCCGATGTACACCGCGTGGCTCAACACGCCGACCGCGCAGGCGAGCGATCTGGCTAGCGTGCGGTACGCCGTGTCGGGTGCCGCGCCGCTGCCGCCGCGGGTGCTGGAGCGCTTCCGCAGCGAACTCGGGGTCGAGATCTGGGAGGGCTACGGGCTCACCGAGACCGCTCCGGTGCTGACCAGCGTGGCGGTGGCAGATCGGGTGGTTCCCGGCAGCGTCGGGCGCCCCTTGCCGGGGGTGCAGCTGCGCCTGGCCGACCGCAACGGCCAGGACGTGGGGCCGGGCGACCCCGGCGAGGTGGTCGTCCGCGGCCCGAACGTCTGCTCCGGATACTGGCAGCAGTCCGAGACCAGCAGGGCGGTGCTGGACGCCGAGGGGTGGTTTCGGACCGGTGACATCGGCATCGACGAGGACGGTGACCTGTTCCTGGTCGACCGCAAGGCCGACCTCATCATCGTCAGCGGCTTCAACGTCTACCCCAAGGAGGTGGAGGAGGTCCTGTTCCGCCACCCCAAGGTGGCCGAGGCCGCCGTGATCGGCGCCCCGCATCCGTACACCGGACAGATCGTGAGAGCGGTGGTGGTCCTGCGCGACGGCGAGGAGGCCACCGCCGACGAGATCAGCGACTTCTGCCAGCGTTCGCTTGCCCGCTTCAAGTGCCCGCAGGTGGTGGACTTCGTTCCCGCGCTGCCCCACAACCTCAGCGGCAAGGTCGTGCGCCGCCATCTGCGCGAGCCACTCAAGTAGCCGTAGGCGGTAGTGGCAGAACTGACTGACCGGCGACACTAGGCTCGATGAGGTGTGGTCCTCGATCCTGTTGCCAGCGTTGGCGTCCGCCGTGGCGTTGGTCTTCGCCGGGCAGCTGGCGCGTCAGTACCTGCGCCGGCGCCGGCCACACGCGCTGGCCTGGGCGATGTCGCTGGCCCTGTTCGGGCTGGCCTCGGCGATGGTCGCGGTCGGGGTGGGGATCTCGTGGTCATCACCGGTGTTCGGCATCTACTGGATCGGCGGCGCGCTGCTCAACGTGCCGCTGCTCGCCGTCGGCCAGCTGCTGCTCCTCGATCCCCGCAGGGCGGTGTTGTACTGGACGCTGGCGGGTGTCTGCGCCGCCTGGTCGGTGCTGTTCACGGCAATGGCGGGCTTTGACCGGGCCGTGCTGGCCGCGGCCTCGGCCGGCAACACGATCCCGCTTGGCAGCCAGGTGCTGGGCGGCATGACCGCGTACAAGCTGGTGGGACCGTTCAACGCCAGCTTCCTGATCGTCGTGGGCGGGTCCATCTGGTCGGCCGTGCGCACCCGCCGCTGGCGCGTGCTGCTCATCGCCCTTGGCGTCACGGTCGCCGCGGCGGGGTCGTCGGCGGTTGGCTCCGGTCGCGACTTTTTGTTCTCGGTGTTGCTCGCCGCCGGCGTGTCGATCATGTACCTCGGCTTCCTGGCGGCGTCACGCCCGCCACGCCGCGTGCCGTCGCCGCTGTCCGCGTGATCGTCACCCTGTACACCCGCGCCGGCTGCCACCTGTGCGAGGTCGCTCGCGGCGTCGTGGAACGGGTGGCCGCCGGCCGCGCCGAGGTCGAGCTGGTCGACATCGACACCGATCCACAGCTGCTGGAGCGGTACACCGTGCGAGTTCCCGTGGTCGCCGTCGACGGGCGGGAGATCGCCGAGTACGAGGTCGACGCCGCGCAGCTCGAGGCGGCGCTGGCCGGCTGGCGCAGGCGTTGACGACCGCCGAGGGCAGTACCACACCCTGCGCCGACCAGAGGGGTGGATTAGCGTCCGCGCCCGCGGGGCACCCAAGCCCAGCACTGTGAACTCGCGCCGTCTCCTGCCCCGCAACCACGGCCTCCTGGCGCTGGTGCTCGTCGCCCTGCCCTTCGTGGCCGGCTTGGTGGTCCTCGTTGCGCAGCGGGGATCGGCTACCGACTTTGGCGGCGACGCCAGCCTCATCGAGCTGGCCACCATGGAGGCGGCCAGCGGTCGGCGGCTGCTGGGTGCCTACTCCCGCTACGGCTGGCACCACCCAGGTCCGGTCTACTTCTATCTGCTGGCCGTGCCCTACCGACTGCTGGGCCCGGCTGCCGGTCTCCAGGCGGGAGCGCTCCTGGTCAACGCCGTCGCTGCGGGAGGTGTGGTGGCCGCCGTCCGGCACATGGCCGGCGCCCGCGCAGCCTGGGCGGCCGCGGCCGTGGTGCTTGCCATCTGCCTCGGCGTCGGACCGGTCTACCTGCGCGACCCGTGGAACCCGTTCGTGGTGATGCTGCCACTGCTGCTGTTCGCGGTGCTGTGCACCGCCGCGGCCGCCGGTTGGCCGCGCGCGCTGTGGGTCGCCGCGGTCGTCGGCTCGTTCTGCGTGCAGACGCACGTCGGCACCGGCCCGCTGGTCGCGGTCCTGGGCCTGATGGCCGTGGTCGTTCGGCTTCTTGGCCGCTGGGTTCAGGCGCCGGTCCACGCGCGGCGCAGCCCGACCGGGTCCCACCCGGTCCGCGCCGTGGTCACCGCGGCCGGCCTGACGGCGCTGGCGCTGGTGTGGCTGCCACCGCTGGTCGAGCAGGCGCGCGCCAGCGTTGGCAACCTGACCAGCCTCGCTCGGTTCGCGGTGGGCGCCCACGCCGGCCACCCCTTCGGCGAGGCGTTGCTGGGCTACACCGTCGGGGCCAGCGCCTTTCCGTTCGGCAAGCCGGGTTTGGAGCTGCCGGAGGTGGCCGGCCCAGGATCGGTGCTGGTCGTGGTTGCGTCACTGGTGGGTGCGATGGTCTGCGTCCTGCTGGGCCGCCGGAGCGCTGACCGGCTGATGGCAGCCCTCGGCGCCACCAGCCTGCTGGCGGCGGCCGTCGGCGTCGTCGCGGCCAGCCGGATCGTGGGGCCGCTGCTCGGCTACCTGCTGTACTGGATGGTCGCGGCGCCGGGCTTGGCCTGGCTCGGCCTCGGCATCCTCGCTGCCCGTCGCGTGCCGCCGGCGCTGGGCGCCCCGGTGGTCGCCTGCCTCGCCTTCGCCGTCGCGGCTGGGCTGGCGATGTCGCCGGCCAGTCTGGACCGGCATCCACCGAGCGCGCTGGCCGGGTCGCTGGCCGTTGCGCAGGCGCGCTCGGTGACCGCGGACACCGTGTCCCTGCGCATCGCCAGCAAGGCGCAGTGGCCGACCGCCGCGGGCGTCAGCGCGGCTTTGGAACGTGCCGGTGTCCGGGTGCGGGTCCAGGGCGGGTGGATCAGCATGTACTCGGCGGACCGGCGGCCCAGGGGAGACGAGGACCTGGAGATCATCCTGTCCGACCCCGGAGCGATCGTGCCCGGTCTGGCCTCGGCACGAGGTTTCGGCGACCGCTTGGGCACGGTGGTCCACGTCCGGCGGCTACCGACGGCCGACGCCGGGATGACGGTGGGCGCCCGCTGAGGGGCTGACGCCGGGCGACAGTACCGACCGGCCGGGTCAACCCGGCCCCGCTCAGTGCCGATAGAGCGCCAAGGGGCACCGCGAGGGGCGGCGCCCGTTGGCGAGGTCGGCAGCGTGGAACGGAAGGCGTCCGGGCGGGTCATCGGCTACCCCCAGGCAGTACTGGCGGTGGCTGCTGCCTGCGCGCTGTTCTTCGCCTGGCTTGCGATCGCCCCTGGCTCGGACCGACTGAACCTCGTGGTGGACAACACCGTGCAGTCGTTGGCTGGCTGGATCGGGGCGGGTGCCTGCGCCGCCGTCGCGCTGCGG
>JALZLC010000170.1 GCA_030858885.1 Actinomycetota bacterium | reverse complement strand
GTCGACCGGTCCTGCGGGCGAGAACGGTTCACCAGGTGCGCGGCCGGCCACCAGCAGGAAGGCCAGTCCCGCGACAGCCACCAGCGCGGTGGCTCCCAACGCCGCCAGCAGCCAGCCTCGACCCATTTGCTCGCGCAGCACGATCTTGCGGGCACGCGTTGCAGCCCGCTGGGGTAGGTAGCCTCGCGGCCCGAAGTCTGGCTCGCCCATCACGGCCCAGCCTGCCTCGCCGGGAGGCAGGCCGTGAGGTTGGGGCCAACACGGGTGACGGCTATGCTCGCCCCGCCCTGTCTGCCCCTGCCCTGTTGAGGAGACACCCGTCTTGGCCATCCGGGTGCTCATCGGCAAGCCCGGGTTGGACGGGCACGACCGCGGGGCCAAGATCGTGGCTCGAGCGCTGCGCGACGGCGGCATCGAGGTGGTCTACAGCGGCCTGCACCAGACGCCCGAGCAGATTGTGGAGGCCGCGCTCCAAGAGGATGTCCAGGCCATCGGCCTGTCCGTGCTGTCGGGTGCCCACATGACGCTGTTCCCCAAAGTCGTCGCGGCGCTGGCCGAGCGTGACGCCGCTGACATCATCGTGTTCGGCGGCGGCATCGTCCCCCGCGGCGACATCGAAGAACTCAAGCGCCACGGCGTCGCCGAGGTCTTCACGCCCGGTGCGCGTACCACCGAGATCGTCGAGTGGGTCAAGGCCCACGTACCGCCACGCGACTGACGGCGCCGTCAGCCTCGACCCAGCGACCACGAGGAACCGTGCGATGGACCTGATGGAGTACCAGGGCAAGGAGCTGTTTCGCCGGCTGGGCATCCCGACCAGCCCGCGGGGCGACGTCGCCACAACCCCAGACGAGGCGCAGCGGCTGGCCGAGCAGGCCGGCGTGCCGGTGATGGTCAAGGCGCAGGTGCTGACCGGCGGACGGGGGAAGGCTGGTGGCGTCAAGTACTGCGCCGACGCCGACGCTGCCCGCGCCGCCGCCGAGGCCGTCCTGGGACTGGACATCAAGGGCCACGTCGTCGGAAGGGTCCTCGTCGAACCCGCCAGCGACATCGGCGAGGAGTACTACCTGTCGGTGCTGCACGACCGCGTCAGCAAGGGCTACAAGATCATCGCCTCGGTCGAGGGTGGGGTCGAGATCGAGCAGGTCAACCGCACCACCCCCGAGAAGGTCGTCAAGGCCGACGTCGACCCGACCGTGGGGCTGAACGCCGACGGCGCCCGCAGCATCATCCAACGCGCCGGTCTGCCCGACGTCGTGCTCGACGCCGCCGCCGACCTGCTGCTGCGCCTGTACGCCGGCTTTGTGGAGTCCGACGCCACCCTGTTCGAGGTCAACCCGCTGATCCGGACCAGCGACGACCGCATCATCGCGTTGGACTCCAAGGTGTCGATCGACAACAACGCGCTGTTCCGACACCCTGATCTGGCCGAGCTCGACGACGCCGACGAGGGCGACTCGCTGGAGGCGCGTGCGCGGGCAAACGGTTTGCAGTACGTCAAGCTGGACGGCGACATCGGGATCATGGGCAACGGCGCCGGCCTGGTGATGTCGACCCTGGACGTGGTGAACCAGGAAGGCGGGCGTCCGGCCAACTTTTTGGACGCCGGCGGTGGCGCGAGCGCCGACAGCATGGCGGCCGGCATCGCGTTCGTCCTGGCCGACCCGCAGGTCAAGGTCATGTTGGTCAACATCTTCGGCGGCATCACCCGCTGCGACGACGTCGCCCGAGGGGTCCTCGGTGCGCTGGAGCGGATCGGCGAGGTGCCGCAGAAGCTGGTGGTGCGCCTTGACGGCACCAACGCCGAGCAGGGGCGGCGCCTGCTGGACGAGGCCGACCACCCCAACCTGGTCGCCGCGGAGAAGATGAACGAGGCCGCCGCCAAAGCTGTGGCCCTGGTCGCGCAGTCCTAAGGGAGCAACCGTGAGCATCCTCATCGACGCCGACACCCGCGTGGTCGTCCAGGGCATCGGCAACCAGGGCACCTTCCACGCGAAGCGCAACGCCGACTACGGCACGCAGATCGTTGCGGGTACCCACCCCAAGCGAGGCGGCTCGACCTGGGAGGAGCTCGGAGCCCCGGTCTACGCCAGCGTGGCCGAAGCGGTCGACAGCCAGGGCGCGAACACCTCGATGATCATGGTGCCGGCGCCCTTCACCAAGGACGCGATCCTGGAGGCCTACGAGGCCGGGATCGACATCATCGTCTGCATCACCGAGGGCGTGCCGGCCCATGACATGGCCGTGGTCTACAACACGCTCTACCCGCGCGGTGCTGACGGTGAGTCGGCCAAGGAGGGCCGTCCGGTGCTGATCGGGCCCAACTGTCCGGGCCTGATCTCGCCCGGCAAGGCCAACCTCGGGATCATCCCTGGCGAGATCACCAAGCCGGGCAGCGTCGGGCTGGTGTCGCGCTCGGGAACGTTGACCTACCAGATCATGCACGAGCTGCACCTAGCGGGAATCGGCATCTCGACCTGCGTGGGGATCGGCGGGGATCCCATCGTCGGCAGCGACTTCTTGGACATCATCCCCCGCTTCGCCGACGACCCGGCGACCGAGGCGATCGTCTTCGTCGGCGAGATCGGTGGCACGGGGGAGCAGCGGGCAGGCGACTGGATCCACGCCCACATCCCCGACACCCCGGTGGTTGCCTACATCGCGGGGTTCACCGCTCCACCTGGCAAGCAGATGGGCCATGCCGGCGCCATTGTCAAGGAAGGTGGTGAGGGCGGCGAGACCGCCGCCGACAAGAAGGCGGCGCTGGAAGCGCTCGGCATCTCGGTCGGCACCAACCCAACCGAGACCGCTGAGCTGATGATCCAGCGCCTCAGGTGATGGGCAGTACGTAGCGCCAGATCGCCAGGTAGTGCGCCGTGCTGGCGGCGACCACCAGCAGGTGGAAGACCTCGTGGTAGCCGAACCACTGCGGCAGCGGATCGGGGCGCTGCCTGGCGTACACCACTCCTCCGACCGTGTACAGCACGCCACCGAGCACGATGAGGCCGCTGCCCTCCCACGGCAGGGCAGTCATGATCCGCGCGAACGGCACGATCGTCAGCCACCCCACGGCGATGTAGCCACAGGTCCCGACCCAGCGGGGTGCGCGCAGCGGGGAGGCGGCGATGATCGCGCCGCCCGTCGCTACCGCCCAGGCGGCGACAAGGCTCCAGAGCCGCCACTGCCCGTCCAGCGCGTGCCAGGCGATCGGGGTGAAGGTCCCCGCGATGGACAGCTGGATCATTACCAGGTCGCAACGCGACAGGATGTAGCGGCCTCGGGCACTCCAGCGCCCGACGTGGTACAGCGAGCTGGTGGTGTACAGGCCCGTCAGGGCCATGCCGAACACCAG
>JALZLC010000128.1 GCA_030858885.1 Actinomycetota bacterium | reverse complement strand
GGCGGCCTCAGCGGTGGACGTCGCCGCCTGCTGCGCCGCGCCCGGCAGGTGCGTCGCCAGCCACTGGCGGCACTGCGCCAGGGCATGCGGCTGGCTGCGCACGGCGGTGATGCGCTCCAGGCCAACGCCGGACCTGGCCAGCAGGTTCATGACGATCGCCACGGTGACCTCGCCACGGATGCGCACCCCGGGCGCGCCGAACGCCAGCTCGTCCAGCGTGAGGTTCACCGACCCCTCGATGGAGTTCTCGATCGGCACCACGCCGAGGTCGGCCTCGCCCTCGCGGACCGCGGTGAAGACGTCGGAGATGGTCGGCAGCGGCCATCCCTCGGCCTCGCCGACGGCCAGTCGGGCGGCCTCGGAGGTGAACGTTCCGTCCGGACCGAGGAACGCCACCCGGCTCACGAGGCGCTGCGGACGGCCCGCGCTCTCGGGCGGCGGACGCGGACCTCATCCTCGCCGATGCCGGCACCGGTCAGCGCCTGGCTGATGGCCCGCTCCTCCTCGACGGACAGATCGCGGGCGCTGCCGGAGCGCACCGCTTTGGCGTAGCTGCGGCTTTCGCTGCGCCCATTGATCGACGTGAACACCAGTCCGTCACCTCGCTCGTCGAGCAGCGCTGCCGAGAACGACATCCGTCCACCCATGTCGTCAAAGGCGTCGTAGCGCACGACCTGCATGCGGCTGACCCCAGCGGCGACCAGTTCCCGCACCTGCTCGGAGTGGCGCTGCGCGCGGCGCACCTCGTCGCGCAGGGCCTCCACCTCCTCGACGTGCCGCGCCACCATGGTCAGCACGTCCTCGCGCGGCCTGCCCTTGGGTCCGGCGAGTGTTCGGTAGGTGGCCCGCACCTGCCGCTGCCCGGCGATCGCCAGGACCGAGAGCAGCACCGCAGCGACCGCCAGGCCGATGGCGGCGACCAGCGGGACGGCAATCGTCGCCGAGCCGAGTTCCACGCCGTCACCACCTCTTCAACACACGCCTGCGCGATGCCGACAAGGGGAAGGGCGCCGCCCGCGCAGTCTAAGCCCTCGATCCGAAGTGGGAAGCCGCGCGTCGCCGGTGAGGCAGGCGGCGGGTCGGCGGTAGCCTGCCCGGTCATGCCCGACGCCGCCGACTTCGCCCGGCTCGACCACCGCCGCGCTGACCGGACCAGCGAGCCGGAAGTGATCTACGGCGAGCACAAGGCTCCCGCCGAGGTGGCCGCGCTGCTGGCCGCGCTGCTGGCCGGCGGCTCCAGTCCCGTCCTGGCCACCCGCTGCTCCCCCGCTCACGCCGCCGCTGCACCCGCAGCGAGCTACGACTCGGCTGCTCGGCTCTTGGTGGCCCGCCGGGCCGAACCCGTCGACCTCGGCACGGTCGTCATCGCCTGCGCCGGGACGTCGGACCTGCCGGTCGCTCGCGAGGCCGCCGGCACGTTGGACGCCTTCGGGGTTCGCACCGACATCATCGCCGACGTCGGTGTTGCCGGCGTGCACCGGATCCTCGCCGAAACCGACCGTCTGGCCGCAGCGCGGGTCTGCATCGTCGTGGCCGGCATGGAGGCGGCGTTGCCGACCGTGGTCGCGGGCCTGGTCTCCTGCCCGGTCATCGGGGTGCCGACCTCGGTTGGCTACGGCGCCACCTTCGAAGGGCTGGCGGCCCTGCTCGGGATGCTGACCGCGTGCGCGCCCGGGATCAGCGTGGTCAACATCGACAACGGCTTCGGCGCCGCCATGGTCGCCCGCCGCATCCTGCGGGTGGGCGGATGAGGCAGGCGCACCTTGACGCCTTCTCCGGCGCCAGCGGCGACATGCTGCTGGGCGCCGTGGTCGACGCCGGAGCCCGGCTGGCGGCCATCGAGGACATGCTCGGTGGGCTCGCCCTGGAAGGCTGGGGCTTGACCGCCGAACCGGTGCAGCGCGCTGCGCTCGCCGCCACTCGCGTGCGAGTCAGCGCCGCTGACGACGGCAGCGTGGTGCGTACCTGGGCCAACGTGCGGCAGCTGCTGGTCGACGCGGCACTGCCGGAGCCGGTTCGCGCCCGCGCGCTCGCCACCTTCTTGCGGTTGGGCAAGGCCGAGGCGAAGGTCCACCGCATGCCACTGGAGCGGGTCCACTTCCACGAGGTCGGGGCGCTGGACGCGATCGTCGACGTCGTCGGCGTCTGCGCCGGCCTGCACCTGTTGGACGTTGGCCGAGTCAGCTGTTCGACCGTTGCCCTGGGCACCGGCATGACCCGCGGGCAGCACGGCCTGCTGCCGGTTCCCGCGCCAGCGGTGCTCGAGCTGCTGCGTGGTGCGCCCACCATGGCCACCGACACGGCGGCTGAGCTATGCACCCCGACGGGAGCGGCGCTGCTCGCCGAGTTCACCGATGTGTGGGGGCCGCAGCCGCCGATGGTGGTCGAGCGGATCGGCTACGGCGCCGGCGAACGCGACCTCCAGCGTCCCAACGTGCTGCGGATGGTCCTGGGGAACCCCGTCGCCGGAAGCCCCACCGCCCTTCTGCTGACCACGACCGTGGACGATCTTCCCGGTGAGCTGGTGCCGCCGGTCCTGGATGCGCTGCGCGCGGCCGGCGCCGGTGATGCCTGGGCCCGGCCGGTGATCATGAAGAAGGGACGTCCGGGCGTGGAGATCGCCTGCATCGCCGACCCTGCTCGCTCGGCAGCCCTGCGCGAGGTGCTGTTCCGCCAGACCACCACCCTCGGCGTGCGCGGGCAGCTGGTGGACAAGTGGATGCTGCAGCGCAGCTGGCTGGAGGTTGCCGTGGCGGGGCAGCCGGTGCGGCTCAAGATCGGCCGTCTCGACGGCGAGGTGGTCAACGTCGCTCCCGAGTTCGACGACTGCGCGGCAGCGGCGGCAGCCACCGGCCTGCCGCTCAAGGAGGTCTACGCCAGGGCCCGCGCGGCCTGGCCGGGCGAGGACGGTGCGCCGTGACCGCGACGCCGGCGCGGCATCGGCACCGAGCAAACGTGCCGCGGTCGACGGCACACGGTTTCAGCCTCAGATGCGAGGGCGCAAGCGGCTGAGCACGGGGCGCTTCGGAATGGCGGCGACGAAGGGTTCAAGGCCGGCGCTCAGCTCGCTGGCGGTTGGACGCAGCTCCGGGTCGATGCGAAGGCACGACCAGACCAGGTCCTCCAGCGCGGCGGGGACTCGCCGACCCATGGTGGGCAGCTCGGCCAGGCGGTGCTCGTAGCGTTCGACGCCCGCGTCCTCGTCCTTGTCGCCGGACGGGAAGGGTTTGATGCCGGTCAGCGCGTTGTACAGCGTCGCGCCCAGCCCCCACACGTCGGCGGGGGGTCCGACAGGGCCAAGGTCACGCGGCGCCCACTGCTCGGGAGCCATGTACGCGTCGGTGCCAACGCGGTAACGCAACCGGGCGGTCTCCTCCAGGGTGCGCGCGATGCTGAGGTCGATCAGCCGCGGGGGGCCACCCATGATGATGTTGCGCGGCTTGATGTCCAGGTGCACCACGCCTTCGGTGGTCATGTAGTGCAAAGCCGCGCAGATCTGTGTCGCTAGCGGCACGAGCTGCTCAAGGGGCAGCGGCCCGTACATGCGGACCAGCGTCGACAGCGCCGGACCGTCGAGGTGCTCAAGGGCCACGTGGGGCAGCGGCGCGTCCAATGCCTCGTCAAGGCTGCGGACGATGACGGGATGGCGCAGCCGGATCAGCATCTCGGCTTCGGCGGCCAGCCCCGCGTGGGCGCTGCGGTCGTCGAGGCGGTCGGGTCGCAGGACCTTGGCAACGACATGGCAGCCAAGCCGGTCGTCGCGGGCCACGTAGGTCTCGTAGCGCTCGCCGCGGCCCAGCAGCTTGACGGCGTGGCGGCCCGGCGCAATCTCGCTGCCTTCGGTCAGGGCCCAGCGATCGGTGGTGGTGGTCATCAGATCTGGCTCCCGCGTATGGAGGTTCCGGATGAATGGTGACCGCCCTGCGCCCGTCACCGCGGCGAAGGGTGACGGGCGAGGGGTGGGGTGGAGCTTGGTGAAACTCGTGAACTCGGTGGAACTAGTTGGTGCGGTCGCGGGAACGGTCCTTCGAACGTGAGCGGTCACGCGAGTTGTGGTCACCCGTGCGCTCGCGGGAACGGTCGTTCGAACGTGAGCGGTCACGCGAGTTGTGGTCACCCGTGCGGTCGCGCGAACGGTCAAGCGAGTTGGACCGGTCGTTGGTCATGTAGCCGTCGCCCGTGCGGTCACGGGAGCGGTCACGCGAACGCGAGCGATCCGCCGTGGTCATGTCACGGGAGCGGTCACGCGAACGCGAGCGGTCCTTGGACGTCATGTCGCGCGACCGGTCATTCGAGTTCGAACGCTCGGTGCCTGACCGGCTGTTGGACCGGCTGTTGGAGTCGTCGTCATCGTCGTCGGTCGAGGCGACCAGCACCGTCTCGTCGTCATCCCGCAGCTTGGCGAACTCGTCCTGGGCGGTTGCGGCACCGGGGTTGCTGAAGAACGTCAACCCCGTGATCGCCACCAGACCCGTGAGGGCAGCATGGCCCCTCTGAGAATGGAATCCATCGTTGCTCTCCTTGGTGTTCCTATGGCCGACCGGCTCCCCCGGCCTGCTCGACGTAGCCACACTGTGAAGCCGCACAGTGGCAACACCATGAGAGCCAAATGAGGAAGCGCTCACGCAGGGCGCCTTCTTGCACAACGATCACCTACCCTGATGCGGGTGGAGCACGACAGGCAGCGACGCCTCCAGGAACTGCTGCGCAGCATGCGGGTCCGCATTCTGGCGGCCATCATCGGGCTGCTCTTCGCGTCGTCGATCGTCTCCGTGGTGCTCTCGCGCGGCCTGCTCTTCGAAAGCCTCGACGACGAGATCCGTGGGGATCTCATCCGCGAAGAAGAGGAGTTCCGCCGACTGGCGAGCGGTACCGATCCCCGCACCGGTGAGCCGTTCGGCACCGACCTGCGGGCCATCTTCGACGTCTACTTCGACCGCGAGGTGCCCGACGAGGGCGAGACGCTGCTGGCCTTCGTCGACGGTGAGCTGTACGCCTCGGCGCAGGCCCAGGACGGCGCCGAGGACCTTGGCGGCGCGATCGACCGCTGGCTGGCCCTGACCCGGCCGCAGTCCGGCAGCTACGAGACCCCGGAGGGCCAGATCCGCTACGTCGCGATGCCGCTACTCGACGGGGAGCCGCCCGGGTTGTTCGTTGTGGCCAACTTTCCCGCGTTTGAGCAGGCCGAGATCGACGACGCCCTGCGCACGCAGGTGATCACGCAGCTGATCGCCTTGGTCCTGGCGTCGCTGCTCGGCTTGGCGCTGGCAGGACGAGTGCTGCGGCCGCTGCTATCCCTGGCACAGACGGCGCGCGGCATCTCCGACACCGACCTGACGCAGCGCATCCCGGTGGCGGGACGTGACGAGGCCTCACAGATCGCCCGCACCTTCAACGACATGCTGGCGCGCCTGGAGCAGGCCTTCACCACGCAGCGCCGGTTCCTCGACGACGCCGGCCACGAGCTGCGCGTGCCCTTGACCGTCATCCGCGGGCACGTGGAGCTGCTGGAGCTGGACACTGACCCCAGCGAGCGCCGCGCCACGATCGCGGTCGTGACCGACGAGATCGACCGTATGGATCGCATCGTCAACGACCTGCTGCTGCTGGCCCGCGCCGAGCAACCAGACTTCGTCCAGCCCAGACCCTTGGACCTGCGCGAGCTCACGATCGGGATCCACCGCAAGGCGACGGCCCTCGGCGACCGCGACTGGCGGCTGGCTGCCCCCGCCGCCACCACGATCGTGGCCGATGGGCAGCTGCTGACCCAGGCGGTGGTACAGCTGGCCTCCAACGCCTGTCAGCACACCGGACAGGGGGCGACCATCTGGATCGGCGCCAAGGTCGACGCCGCAGCCGTCCGGCTGTGGGTTCGCGACGACGGCGACGGCGTGCCGGCCGAGCAAGCCGAGCGCATCTTCCAGCGCTTCACGCGCGGCACTGCACGCGGGCCCGGGTCCGGGGCTGGGTTGGGTCTGTCCATCGTGCGCGCGATCGCCGAGGCGCACGGCGGCAGCGCCCGGTTGGTGCCGCACGCCGGCCGAGGTGCCTGGTTCGAGATCATCCTGCCCGCCCGCCCGTCCGGCAACGAGGTCGTCGCCCGCGGGCCGCTGGCCCACACCGCGCGCACCTGAGCACGGCCGCAGTGCCCGCAGCGCTGTCTGTAGACCGCGCTGAGCCATCCGTCAACGCGAGGTGGGGGTCTGCTCCTGGGCCAGCCGTCGTTGCAGTCGAGCCAGGCGCGCGTCCCAGCGGGCCTCGACCTGTGCGACCCACTCGGCGGCGGCGTGCAGGGGCTCGGGCGTGAGGCGGTAGCGGCGCTCGCGACCCTCGCGAACCACGGACACCAGGCCGGCCGCCGTCAAGGCGGCGAGGTGCTTGCTCACCGCCTGGCGAGAGATGGGCAGCCCTGCGGCGAGGGTGGTCGCAGTCAATGGCCCCTCGTCGGACAGCCGCCGCAGCACCGCTCGCCGCGTGGCGTCAGCCAGCGCGAAGAAGACCGCATCCGCGGGCTGCTCGGCCACCCGTCAGACCCGTGCGGCCAGCGCCAGGGGGCCGGTCGGCGGCAGGGACGGGGCTGCTGGAGCCTCGACCACGATGACCCGCGTGGCAGCTGCCGCGTGCTCGTCGTCGGTGGTCTCGCCCAGCAGCTCCAGGTCGACGCGGGTCGCCGGGCCAACGCCATCGGCGTCCACCGGCCACCAGCGGAAGGTCAGGCGGCGCTGAGTCTCGACCCGCTCGGTGATGACGTGGCGCAGCCGGCCGTCCTCTCGCACCCAGCCCTCGCCGCCGGGCCGCAAGTCGATGCGTCCCTCGTCGGCCAGCCACCGGGCCACATCACCGGTGACCACGTTCCAGGTGGCCGCGGGCTCGGCGGGCACTCGCACGTGCCGGGTCACGATGTCCATCGCGATCTCCTTCTGCAACCCTGGGGTTGCGTAACAGCCGGTCGGCCGGTACCGTAGCCGCAACCATATCGTTGCACGTCTTCTGGAGGCGGTCGGATGTCCTACCTGGTGCCCACGGTCATCGAGCAGACGCACCGCGGCGAGCGGGCGGCCGACATCTACTCGCGACTGCTCGCCTCCCGCATCATCGTGTTGGGCGTGCCGATCGAGCACGACGTCGCCAACGTCATCGTCGCCCAGCTGCTGCACTTGGAGGCCGAGGATCCCGACAAGGACGTGCAGCTGTATCTCAACAGCCCCGGCGGCGACATGGTGGCAATGTTCGCGATCCACGACACCATGCAGCAGATCCGACCGGCCGTCGCCACCACCTGCATGGGTCAGGCCGCGTCGGCGGCGGCCATCCTGCTGGCGGCCGGGGCGCCCGGTAAGCGCCGGGCGCTGCCCAACGCCCGCGTGCTGCTGCACCAACCGCACGGCGGCGCGCAGGGCCAGTCATCCGACCTTGAGATCGCCGTGCGCGAGATGGTCGAGATGCGCCGGCGCATGGTCGAGATCCTCGAGCAGCGCACCGGGCAGCCGCGGGAGCGCCTGGAGCATGATCTGGACCGCGACTTCATCCTGCGCGGGCAGGAGGCGGTGGCCTACGGGGTCGTGGACGAGATTCTGGACCGCCAGCAGGCGCCTGCCACGCCTGACCCAGCCGACGTCTGACGCTGCTTGCGGGCCAAGCCACCGTGTGCCGCCACCGTCGCCGACGCGGCGCGCCGCACACCTGCGGGTAGGGCGCCGGCGTCCTGGGCGGGGGTGCGCCCATCGCTCCCCCACGCTGCGGCCTGCATCCCCCATGAGGGAGGCGCGCTTCACCGATCGCTGGAAAAAGATCTGCCCGGCGTTCACGGCCGTTGGTGGCGGGCATAACGTCGCCCGACTGCAGTCCGGCGGACGGTACGGCTCCGTGCCCTCAGGTGGTGCCCTCGCCGGGGCGGTCTGCGCCCCCACCCGGAGGCGCCGAGCGAAAGGGCTTGCGTTGAAGCGAACTCCCGCGGCGGCCGTACTCCTCCTGCTTCTTCTCACGCTGATGGCACCCGCCGCGGCGGCAGCGCCAGACGGCAAGGTCGCGCCGCTGCGCGACGTGACCGGCAAGGTGATCGCCGGCCGGTACCTCGTGATCCTCGACGACGGCGGCAGCCCGCTCGACGTCGCCAACCGGGCCGGCGTGTCGCCCCTGCGCACCTACCGCTCCGCAGTCGACGGCTTCACCGCCCGGTTGACCAGCAGCCAACTCGCCGCAATACGGCGCAACCCCGCCGTCGCGTTCGTCGAGCCCGATCAGGTCTTCACCGCCTCGGCGACCCAGACCATGGACGCCAACGGCGACCCCTGGGGCCTTGACCGCATCAACCAGCGTTCGCGACCGCTGTCGCGCTCCTACACCTACAACCGCAGCGGCTCGGGCGTGCGCGCCTACGTTATTGATACCGGGATTCTGACCGGACACAGCGACTTCGGCGGGCGCGCACAGAACGTCTATGACGCCTTCGGCGGGAACGGCCAAGACTGCAATGGCCACGGAACGCACGTGGCTGGCACCGTCGGGGGCGCCACCTACGGCGTCGCCAAGTCGTCACTGCTGCGGGGAGTTCGCGTGCTCAACTGCTCCGGCTCCGGCTCCACCTCCGGGATCGTGGCCGCGGTGGACTGGGTCCGCGGCAATGCCATCCGCCCCGCCGTGGCCAACTTGTCGCTGGGGGGCGGTTACTCCGGAGCGCTCAACACCGCCGTGAGCAACCTGCACAACAGCGGCGTGTTCACCGCGGTCGCGGCCGGTAACGAGAGCCAGAACGCCTGCAATGTGTCGCCGGCCAGCGCCTCGGCGGTCTACACCACCGCCGCTTCGGACCGCAACGACTACCGTGCGTCGTTCTCGAACTACGGCTCCTGCGTGGACGGCTACGCCCCCGGCGTGGCGATCAAGTCGGCCTGGAGCAACGGCGGCACCAACACCATCAGCGGCACGTCGATGGCCAGTCCGCACGTGGCCGGCGTCGGCGCCCTGTACAAGAGCACCTACGGCGACGTCTCCTCGTCGAGCATCGTCAGCTGGATCAACAGCAACGCGACCGCCAACGTCATCCGCAGCAACGTCACCGGAACCCCCAACCGGCTGCTGTACAAGGCGGGGTTGTAATTAGATAGCAGTCCACAGCGAGCACAACTCGGTCAGCGTGCTCAGATAGCAGTCCACAGCGAGCAGAACTCGGTCTGCGTGCTCAGATAGCAGTCCACAGCGAGCACAACTCGGTCTGCGTGCTCAGTAGGCCCTGGCGACGTAGGCGATCAGCCCGACGTCGTCGGGGTCGGGCACCTGCCCCTCGGCGGTGACCAGGCAGCGCACCGTGTAGCCGCGTTCGGCTAGCCGCGCCTCACCCTCGACGCCGAGCGCATCCCACGGCACCCGGAACAGGCCCGCCCCGTCGACCTCGGCGGCCGAGCCGACGTCGAACGTGGCCGCCTCGCGGCGCTGGAGCGCGTCGTCCAGCAACGCCGACTGCATCTCGTCAAGCAGCCGCGGCAGCCCCGCCACCACCCCGTCCAGGGACAGCTGCTGCTTGTCGCCGAGGTCGCGGCGTACCAGCGTGACGTTGCCCTCGGCGAGGTCGCGGGGCCCGACCTCCAGGCGCACCGGCACGCCCTTGAGCTCCCAGTCGACCGCACGCCGGCCGAACGACAGGTTGGTCCGCTCGTCGGTCCTGGCGCGCACCCCGGCCGCGCGCAGGTCGGCCACCAACCGCTGGGCCACCTCGACGGTCTCGTCCTTGATGGCCAGGACGACGACCTGCTGGGGCGCCAGCCGGGGGGGCAGGCGCAGGCCGCGATCGTCGCCGTGGGCCATGACCAGGCCGCCCACCACGCGAGCCGACACCCCCCATGACGTCGTGTAGACGAGCTGCTGTGCGCCGGCCTCGTCGCTGAAGGTGATGCCGAAGGCCCTGGCGAAGTTCTGCCCGAGGTGGTGGCTGGTGCCCATCTGCAGCGCCTTGCCGTCGCGCATCAGGCCCTCGAGCGTGTAGGTGGCCTCGGCGCCCGGGAACTTCTCGGCCTCGGTCTTGCGGCCGAGGAGCACGGGGACCGCGAGGACGTCGCGGACCACCTCGTGGTACACGCCGTGCAGGATGTTCAGCGTCTCGGCCTGGGCGTCATCCCAGCTGGCATGAGCGGTGTGGCCCTCCTGCCACAGGAACTCGCTGGTGCGCAGGAACAGGCGCGGGCGCAGCTCCCAGCGCACCACGTTGGCCCACTGGTTGAGCAGCAGTGGCAGGTCGCGGTAGCCCTGGATCCAGCGCGACATCGCGTCGCCGATGACCGTCTCCGACGTCGGTCGGACCGCCAACGGCTCGGCCAGCTCTTTGCCGCCCCCGTGCGTGACCACCGCGAGCTCGGGGCTGAAGCCTTCAATGTGCGCGGCTTCACGCTCGAAGAACTCCATGGGGATGAACAGCGGGAAGGAGACGTTGTCGTGCCCGGTGGCCTTGATCCGCTGGTCGAGCTCGGAGGCGATTCGCTCCCACAGCGCATAGCCCCACGGCCGGATGATCATGGTGCCGCGGGCCGGGCCGTTCTCGGCCATCTCGGCCTTGGCGACGACCTCCTGGTACCAGCGTGGGAAGTCCTGCGACTGCGGGGTGAGCACGGGCTTGGCCATGCCGGCAAGTCTGGCACACGGC
>JALZLC010000064.1 GCA_030858885.1 Actinomycetota bacterium | reverse complement strand
CGCCAGCGGGGGTCAACAGCGGCCCGCGCCCGCCAGCGGGGGTTAGCATTGACTTGACCTCGCCGACCGCCAACGGCGTGGCGACCGACGCTCGGCTGGGCGCCGTGCGTCCCCAGCCCGTCAGCAGCCGCTCAGCCCGCATACACGCCGGCCGCGTAGGCGGCGGCCCACAGCAGGCCCAGCACCTGCACGGTGCGGTCGTGAAGGAAGACGTCCTCGGGCGCGCCGGCGCGACCGTGCGCCGCCACCAGCGCGTAACGCAGCATCGCCAGGACGAACGGGATTATCGACAGCTCGAACCACAGGTGCCCGTGCTCGACGCCGATCAGTGACCACAAGCAGTAGGCGATGATCGCGACGCCAGCGGCGATGCCCCCGAGCAGCGGCAGGAAGCCCGGGGGGTATTGGGCGAGGACAGGGCGATGACCGATGGCGCTGTCGCCCAGGGTGATCCCCTCGGCTTGGCGCTTGCCGACGATGATGAACAGCGAGGCGAATGACGTCACGATCAGGAACCAGGTCGAGATCTCCACGCCCGTGGCCGCGCCGCCGGCGATCGCGCGTAGGACGAACCCCGACGACACGATCGCCAGTTCGATGACGGCGTGGTTCTTCAGCCACAGCGTGTAGGACTGCATCACCACGACGTAGACCAGCAGCACCACGACCAACGGCACAGCGACCAGCAGCGCGAGGCCGAGGCCCGCTGCCAGCAACGCCAGCCCGCAGACCTTGGCGGTACCCACGCCGATCAGGCCGGCGGCGACCGGCCGGGAACGTTTGCGGGGATGGAGGCGGTCGGCCTCGACGTCGAACGCGTCGTTGAGCACATAGGTGCCGCTGGCGACCAGGCAGAAACAGGCGAAGGCGGCCGCCGAGCGAGCCAGCACGGCCGGGTCCAGCAGCACTCCCGCAGCGCCGGGGGCGGCCAGCACCAGCACGTTCTTGAGCCACTGGTGCGGGCGCGCGGCCTGCAGCAGGGCGCGCAGGCGGGCAGCGCGCGTGGCCCGCCCAGGCACCACCAGCCGAGGCGCCGAGGTCGCGAGCCCGGTGCCTGGCTCCTCACTCATCGCTGCCAGCCTACGAGAGCCACGCGAATCTCGGGTGACTATCGGTGCCGCTACGTGCGTCGTGTCTTGGGCGACTACCGCTGCCGCTACTTGCGTCGTTCAGGGCACGGCCAGCAGCGGCACGGTGTACAGCGCGGCGAGAACGGCGCAGCCGACCGCCGAGACGCCGAGGAGCAGGCGGTAGCGCCATCCCCGGACGGCGACGGCGACTGCGGCCACCAGCGGAAAGGCCGTAAGCAGGAAGCGGGGCCGGGCCCCGAGGGTCTGCGACAGCAGCGACGCCGCCAGGATCCCCAGCGTGTAGACCACTACCACGGCGGGCGGCCGCCAGCGCCACAGCAACACCAAGGCGACCGCCGCGAACAGCAGGCCGAGAACTTGCAGCAGGATCGTCGGGGTCAGCGCCTCACCGCCGGGGGCGAGCACCGCGATCTCGCCGATCGTGCGGCGCCCGAAGTCGATGCGCTCGCCCCAGCCGTCGCGCTGGACCCGGAACCAGATCGTGGGGTCGCCGGTGCGCGCCCACAGCCAGCCCAGGTAGCCCACGAAGCCCAACGGAGCCAGCGCCACGGCCACCAGCGCGGTCCGGTCACCGTCGCGACGCAGCGCCGCCAGTGCGGCCCAGGCGCAGCAGGCCACCAGCACGATGCCGTTGGGCCGGGTCGCTCCCGCGGCCAGAGCCAACAGCCCGGCGAGGATCCAGCGGCGGTCCAGCAGCGCCAGCAGGCACCCGGCGGCGAACGCCAGCATCAGCGGCTCGCTGTACACCAGCGACAGCACCACCGATCCGGGAAAGAAGGCCAGCAGCATCGCGGCCCGGTCGGCGGCCTGACGACCCGAGATGCGGCGGGTCAGCTCCCACACCCCCACCACGGCCAGCCCGCCGAGCAGCAGGTTCATCGCCACCGCGGCTGCCAGCGGCGAGATGCCAGGAACCGCGCTGACGGCCCTGATCGCCAGCGGGTAGGCCGGGAAGAAGGCGAAGTTCACCTGCGGTAGCGTCTGGCCGCTGACCGCGCTGGGCTCGGCGTAGCCGGCTGCCGCCGACAGGTACCAGTTGCCGTCCCACAGGTGCAGCGCGTCCAGGACGGTCTGGCCCGTGCCCTGCAGGCGGTTGCCGACGGTGATCGCCGCCACCACCAGGGCCCTTGAGACCAGCCAGGCCACCAGCGGTACCGTCCACGCCGGTCGAGGGCGTGCCGCGACGGCGTCGGTGGCGATCGGTTGCTGGGTAGCGGCGGTCACGGCGGCCATTCTCGCCGTCACCGACAGACCGCGCCGGACGGCGTCGCCTCGGGTGGGACGAGTTGGAGCGGCGAGCCGTCAGGTGCCGACTCGCCAGGCCATCGGCCACGATCGTTCCGCGCGCACGAGGGCATCGAGCACGCGTCAGGCTACGCACCCGTTTAGGCCGCGGCGGCCTCCTCGACCTCGTCGGCGGACGGGTTGACGAAGAAGCGGCTGCCGATGCGAACCGTCGGGACGATCTCGTCACCGCCCGTGGCGTTGCGCACCACGTCGGCCTGGTCCCGGTCGGCCCAGATGTCGACCGTGTCGTAGTCGACACCCCGGCCGTCGAGCTCGCGCTTGAGGGTCTCGCAGTAGCCGCACATCGGTCGCCAGTAGATCGTCACTGCTGCCACGTCGGATTGTCCCTTGCTGTCGTCGAAGATGTCACCAATTCTGCCCAACACCGCCCGGAGCCCAATCCTTCCGCCGTTCCCGGGCTGCGTCCGTCTACGCTGTCGCGGAACAAATCGGACGGCGCCCCGCTCGCGGCAGCGCCGTCACGCTATGAAAAGTCACCGCTGGCCCGACCAACCGATCGCCGGTGGCGGTCCCGAACCGCATCGTGGTGGTAAACGCTGCTCGGGTCCCACCCCCCTCGCCGCACCCGAAAGGACGACCGTGCAGACGCGCGGGACCATTGATCGACGCCGGTTCCTGACCGGCCTGACCGTCAGCACGGCCGGCCTGGCCCTCGGCGCCTGCGGGCGGGCGGCACCCGAGCCACGGGCCGGCGTCACCACCGGCGTCGACCAGTCCGCGCTGCGGGGCAAGACCATTCGGGTCGCCACCTTCACCAACAGCCACGCCGCTTCGCCGCTGTACTGGGAGCAATTCGCACCCGAGGGCCTGACCGTGGACACGACCACGCTGACCTCGGGCACGGACATGAATCAGGCGCTCGAGCGCGACCAGCTCGACTTCGCGCTGTTCGGGATCGTCAACGGCTTCGTCGAGGCGGAGCAGGGACTGGGCTCGCGGGTCATCGCCATGGCGGCACGCAAGGGCGCCGGCCTCATCGTCGAGGCCGAGGCCGCCTTCAAGGCCATGGAGGACCTGCGGGGCGAGCGCATCGCCTTCAAGGGCCCTTCGATGCAGTCGCTGGTGCTCAACGCGCTGCTCGACGAGGCGGGGATGGACCCCGAGAACGACGTCGAGCTGGTCCCCGTCGAGTACAACGACATGCCTGCCGCCCTGCAGCGCGGCGACGTCGCCGCCTTCATGGGCACGGAGGTCAACCCGAGCACCGCGGTCGCCTCGGGCAGCGGTCGCCGTCTGGTCGATCCGTACACCACCCGCATCGGCGAGCTGAACTCCTGCATCTGGGCGTCACCGCGGATGTTGGACGAGGAGCCGGACTTGTGCCGGGCCGCGGTCGAGCTGCAGCGCAGCGCCGCCGAGCACCTGTCGCCGGGCGGTGAGAACGATGAGGCGGTGTGGCGCGACCTCATCGTCGACCAGTACGGGCTGACCGAGGACCTGTTCACCGAGCTGCTGACCAACGTCGGCGCGGTGTGGGAGCTCGACGAGCGCTGGATCTCCCAGGCCAAGGCCGGTGGCGCCGACATGGCCGGGCTCGGCATCCTGGAGGCCGAGCCCGACTACGACGACCTGCTGCGCACCGAGTTCATGCCGGACCGGGCCTGAGGCGGCATGCCACCTCAGGCATCGGCGTCCCAGCAACACCTGCTCGCGCCGACCCGCGACCGGGTCAGGCACGGGCCCAACGGCTGGCTGGGACTGGCGGTCCCGGTCGCACTTGTGGCGCTGTGGGCGGCGATCACGGCCACGGGCGTGGTGTCGCCACGGATCCTGCCCACGCCAGGCGCGGTGGCCACCGCGGCCGTCGCCTTCCTGTTCGGCGACGCCACGACGACCCTGCCCGGCGTCATCCGCTTCGA
The DNA here is from genome assembly GCA_030858885.1 of Actinomycetota bacterium. The sequence continues at coordinate 11,505 of JALZLC010000064.1, read as the reverse complement.
GGGCGCCGGTCTGTTCCACATCGCCGCCAGCCTGCGTCGCCTGCTCGTGGCCTTTGCGCTGGCCGCGGCCGTTGGCGTCCCGCTGGGTCTGGCGTTGGGTCTGTCCCGCCGGCTCGCCTTGGTCCTTGACCCGTTGGTGCAGGCGTTGCGACCCATCCCCATCTTCGCCTGGCTGCCACTTGGCCTCGCCTGGTTCGGCCTCGGCGAGGGTGCCGCCCGCTTCTTGATCTTCATCGGTTCGCTGTTCCCGATCGTGGTGTCGACCGCCGACGGTGTGACGCGGGTGCCGCGCGCCTGGGCCGAGACCGCCCTGATGCTGGGCACCCCCCGGTCGCAGCTGCCGCGCCGGATCTACCTGCCCGCCACGCTGCCCAGCATCGTCACCGGGCTGCGGCTGGGCCTGACGCTGGGATGGATGAGCGTCATCGTCGGCGAGCTGACCGGCACCCGCCGGGGGCTTGGCGCCATGATGATGGCCGCCCGCGAGGTCGGCCGCCTCGACCGGGTGATCGTGGGGATGGCCTTCTTCGCGCTGCTGGGCCTTGGCACCGACCTGCTGGTGCGCCGGGTCAGCAGGCGCTTCACCCGTTGGGCCTCGTCGTGATCAGCGTCGAGGGCCTGGTCAAACGCTTCGGCTCGGTCGAGGTGCTGGACAACATCGACCTGGCCGCCGAGGCCGGCGACGTGCTGGCGGTCCTCGGTCCCAGCGGCTGCGGAAAGTCCACGCTGCTGCGCCTGCTGGCTGGCTTCGAGCAGCCCGACGCCGGACAGATCCGCATCGCCGGCCAGCCGGTGCCGGGACCCGGGCCCGATCGGGCCATGGTGGACCAGTCCTCGACGCTGTTCCCCTGGCTGTCGCTGCGCGACAACGTCGCCTGGGCGCCCCGCGCCGCCGGCGTCGCCGCCCCGGAAGCCGTCGCCGACCGGCTGCTGGAGCAGACCGGCCTCGCCGAGTTCGCCGGAGCCTTGCCGGCGACGCTGTCCGGCGGCATGCGTCAGCGCGGCGCGATCGCGCAGGTGCTGGCCACGGGTGCCTCCGTGCTGCTGCTCGACGAGCCCTTCGGCGCCCTGGACGCCCAAACCCGGCTGACGATGCACGTGTGGCTGCGCGGCGTCCTCGCCCGCGCGCATCCGACGGTGGTCATCGTGACCCATGACATCGACGAGGCGCTGTTGCTGGCCGACCGGGTGGTCGTCTTGAGCGTCCGGCCGGCGCAGGTCGTGGCGCGGCTGGCGGTGACCCTCGGCGGCGACCGGGGTCGTTCCACCACGACGGAGCCGGCCTTCACCGAGTTGAAGGGCCGGATTCTGGACCTGCTGGCGCCGGCCTGACGGCCGGCTGGGGGATCTGCTGGCGCCGGCCTGACGACGCCTGCCGGCAGCGCCGGTGACTCACGCGCTGGCGGCGAACTGCGTGCGGTACAGGTCGGCGTACAGGCCCCCGGCACGGACCAGCTGGTCGTGGCTGCCGCGCTGCACGATCCGGCCACCGGCCACCACCAGAATCTGGTCGGCGTTGACGATCGTCGACAGGCGGTGCGCGATCACCAGCGACGTGCGACCGGTCAGCGCGGTGCGCAGCGCCTGCTGCACCAGCACCTCCGACTCGCTGTCGAGGTGGGCGGTTGCCTCATCGAGAATGATCACCGCCGGTTGCTTCAGCAGGACCCGAGCGATCGCCAGCCGCTGCTTCTCGCCACCCGACATCCGGTAGCCACGTTCGCCGACCAGCGTGTCATAGCCCTCGGGCAGGGCGGCGATCACCGAGTGAATCTGTGCCGCACGGCAGGCGGCTTCGATCTCCCCATCGGTGGCGCCAGGACGGGCGTAGCGCAGGTTCTCGCGGATGGTGTCGTGGAACAGGTGCGGATCCTGGCTGACCACGCCCACCGCCGAGGCCAGCGACGCCAGCGTCAGGTCGCGGACGTCGTGGCCGTCGACGCGCACCGCGCCCGAGGACACCTCGTACAGGCGAGTGACCAGGCTGGTGATCGTCGACTTGCCGGCTCCTGAAGGGCCGACCAGGGCGACGGTCTGACCCGGTTCGGCGACGAAGGTGACGTCGTGCAACACCGGCGGGCCTGGGGCGGCGTCGAGGACCTCGGCCCACCCCCGCTCCAGTGACGCCAGCGACGAGTCGGCGGGCGAGGGATAGGCGAACGACACCCCATCGAAGGTGATCTCGCCCTTGGGAGTGACCAGGTCGACGGCGCCCGGAGCGTCCGCGATCGGCTGGCGCAGGTCGAGGATCTCGAAGACGCGGTCGAACGAGACGAACGCCGTGAGCACCTCGACGGGGGCGTTGGTCAAGGCCGCCAGCGGCTGGTAGGCCTGCGTCACCAGTGCCGCGAAGGCAACCACCCCTCCCGGATCCATCGCCCCGGATAAGGCCAGTCGCCCGCCGATCAGGTAGACGGCGGCGGTGCCCAACGCCCCGACCAGCGATAGGGTGACGAAGAACAGCCGTCCGACGATGGCGCTACGCACGCCGACGTCGGCGACGCGCTGCGCGCTGGCGGCGAAGGTGTCGGTTTCCTCACGCGGGCGACCGAACAGCTTGACCAGCAGCGCGCCGGAAACGTTGAAGCGCTCGGTCATGACGGTGTTCATGTCGGCGTTGAGCTGCATCGACTCGCGGGTCAGCGCCTGCAGCCTGCGTCCGACGTTCTTGGCCAGCACCACGAACAGCGGCAGCACCGACAGCGTCAACAGGGTCAGGCGCCACTCGAGCAGGAACATCGCTCCGACTGCGGTGACAACCTGGATGACGTTTGCGGTGAGCGTGCCGAAGGTGCCGGTCAGGGCCCGTTGGGCGCCGATGACGTCGTTGTTCAGCCGCGAGATCAGGGCGCCGGTCTGGGTGCGGGTGAAAAAGGCCAGCGGCATCCGCTGCACGTGGTCGTACAGCATGCGGCGCAGGTCGTAGATCAGCTGCTCGCCGATGTAGGACGACAGGTAGCGCTGCCACACCGAGAACCCGGAGGCCACGATGGCCACGCCGAACAGGCCAAGGGCGTACACGGTGACAGTCCGCGCGGCGTCGGGGGGGCGGGCCGAGATCGCGTTGACGATGGGCTGGATCAGCAGCGCGGGGAGCACCACCAGCGCCGAGGCCGCCGAGATCGCCACCAGCAGCTGAATCAGTCTGCCGCGGTAGGGACGCGCGAACTCGCGCCAGACGCGCTTGGCCAGTCCCTTGGGCAGGCGCTGCCCATCCTGCGGCGTCGTGCCCCGGCGCACGGCGCCAGTGCCCGGCATCATGCCGCGGCCTCCGCCCAAGTTCGGTCCCATGCTCACCGCCAACCAGCATGACACCGCGCTTCTTCCCGGCCACCGCCCGACAGCTCGCGACTGCGCTCAAGTAGCGAGTGGTAGCGCACGTATCCCGCTCAGGTAGCGAAGCGGGCGCGCACCCAGATCAGCGCGCTGAGGTCTCCGCCCGGGTGGTCTCCTGCTCGATCGCCGATGACAGGCGCGCCCACTCGTCGAACAGCCCGGCGGCACGGTCCTTGGCGGCGCCGTGGCGCTCCACCAGCTCGCGCACCTGTTCCGCGTCGCCGTAGCTGTCCGGGTCTGCCATCGCACGGGTCAACTCGGCCACCTCCGCCTCGGCGGCGACCAGCTCTCGCTCGACGACCAGCAGGCGTTCCCGCAGGCGCTTGGTGTGGCGGTGCACCCGATTGCGCCGTTCGGCCTCGGCACGCTTGTCGTCAGCGCCCTTGCGTGGCGCCGCCGCGGCCGGGGAAGATGCAGCGAGGGCATCGGGCCGGTCCGGCGTGACGCCCTCGGTGGCGCCCCGGTCCGCCAGGTCGACGCCGGTCCGTTCGGCGTAGTACTCGAAGTCGCCGGGGTAGACCGTCGCGGTGCCGGCGCCGACCTCGATGATGACGTCGGCGACCGAGCGGATCAGGTGGCGGTCGTGGGTGATCAGCACCACGGTGCCCGGGTACTCCAGCAGCGCGTCCTCCAGCACGTCGCGGCTTGGGATGTCCAGGTGGTTGGTCGGCTCGTCCATGCACAACAGGTTGGCGGGATTGGCCAGCATCTTGGCCAGGGCGAGGCGGCTGCGCTCCCCGCCGGACAGCACGCTGACGTGCTTGTCGACGTCCTGGCCGGAGAACAAGAAGGCGCCGAGCATGCTGCGGGGGTTGACCTTGCTGGTGTCGGTGCGCGGGCCGACCGCTTCGCCGTTTGACGACAGCGCCGCCGACAGCTCCTGCAGCACGGTCTTGCCCGGGTCCAGCCCCTCGATCTGGTGCTGGGCGAAGTAGGCGACGTTGACGTTGTGGCCGAGGGTGCGCTGCCCGGCGTCGAAGTCCAAGACCCCGGCGAGGATCTTGAGCAGGGTGGACTTGCCGGCCCCGTTGGGCCCGACCAACGCGACCTTCTTCCCCCGCTCCAACACCAGGTTGAGGTCGGCATAGACCAGCTTGCGGCCGTAGCGCTTGGTCAGTCCCAGCAGGCGCACCACGTCACGCCCCGCCCTCGGCGGCGTGGGGAAGCGGAACCGCATGCGGCGCGTGTCGTCGCGCTTGACCTCCACCCGCTCGAGTCGGTCCAGCGCCTTGACCCGGCTCTGGACCTGTCGGGCTTTGCTGGCCTTGTAGCGGAAGCGCTCGATGAAGCGCTCGGTCTGGGCGATCTTGCGCTGCTGGTTGCTGGCCGCGGCCTCCTGCTGCGCCAGGCGCAGCGCGCGCTCTTCGACGAAGTCGGCGTAGTCGCCGACGTACTCGGTGACGGTGGCATGGGCGATCTCGACAACGCGGTTGGCCACGGCGTTGATGAAGTCACGGTCGTGGCTGACCAGCACGATGGCGCCCTCGTAGTCTGCGAGGAACTGCTCCAGCCAGGTGACACTGGCGAGGTCGAGGTGGTTGGTCGGTTCGTCGAGCAGCAGCACGTCGGGGCGGGCCAGCAGCAGGCGCGCCAACGCCACGCGCATCATCCACCCGCCCGACAACAGGCCGACATCGCGCTCCACGTCGGCGTCGTCGAAGCCCAGGCCGGCCAGGACGCGCCGCGCCGCAGCCTCGATGCTGTAACCGCCGAGGTGCTCGAAATGGTGCTGTAGGCGCCCGTAGTCGGCCAGCAGGGCGTCCTGCTCGTCGCCGGATGGGGTGGCGGCGATGCGCGCCTCGAGGTGGCGCAGCCGCTGTTCCAGCGACGTCACGTCGCCCGCGGCGGTCAGCACCTCGGCCAGGACGGTGCGCCCCGAGGTCTCGGCCACCTCCTGGCGCAGATAGCCGATCTGCAAGTCCTTGGTGCGGGCCACCTCGCCGCCGTCGGGCTGCTGCTCACCTGCCACGATGTCCAGCAGGGTCGTCTTGCCAACGCCGTTGGCGCCGACCAGCGCGATCCGCCGTCCCGGCACGATGCGCAAGGACACGTCGCGGAACAACACCCGCGTGCCATGCGCGCGCTCCACCCCACTCAAAGAAATCACCCACAAAGGGTAAGGCCATAAAACGGCCGCCACCTGAAGGGCCGCTCACCCACCCACCCTCCAAGCCCCTTCAGGTGGCGGCCGCCGTCCCTTCGACCGATAAACGGCCGATAAGCTTCTGTCATGAGCCTGACCTCCGTGCACGGCTACGTGGTTGGCGTCGTGCTCATCGGCACGTGGGCCACCATCTGCGGATGGTCGCTGGCGCTGCGGTTCACCCGTTACGAGCACACCCCGACGTTCTGGCGGGTGGTGTCCTTCGGCCAGATCCTGCTGGCGCTGCAGCTGTTGATCGGCCTCATGCTGCTCGTCCTCGGAAAGAGCCCGGGGCCGGAGGGTGGTGGCGCCACGCTGGCCTTTCACCTGGCCTATGGGGTGATCTTCCCGCTGCTCACCCTCATCGTCGGGCACCGGGTGGCGCGGGAAGGCCGCTACAACCCGCATGCCGTGTTCGCCGTGGTGGGGCTGGTCTGCTTCGGGCTGACGGCCCGCGCGTTCATGGTGGGCGTCGGCGGTGCCTGATAAGGCGTCGGCGGTGCCTGATAAGGAGAGCTCATGACCGACGACGACCACACCACCCATGCCGCCCTGGCGGCCGAGCTCACCGACAGCATCAAGCGCCTGCGCCTTGACGTAGAGTCGCGTAGCGACCCCATCCTGGAAGAGATCGCCCACGCCTTGGAGCTGACCCTGGAGCTGACCACGCACGCGCACGGCCACTCGCTGGACAACCGTGAGCGGCTGCGCGCGTTGGAGTCCGGCGGCTAAGCGATGAGGCGGTTACGGGCGGGCCTGCTCGGCCGGCTGCCGGCTTGGGCCCGGCGGTTCCTGCCGCTGCTGCTCGCGGTGGTGGGCGTGTCCGCCGGCCTGTCGGTGTCGGTCTTTCTCACCGACCAGCCGATCTACGCCGGCGAGCCCTCACCTCGGACCGTCGTCGCACCAGACCTGATCCGCATCGAGGATCCGGAGGCCACCGACCGCGCTCGGCGGGAGGCGGCCGACCTGATCGAACCGGTGCTGGTCGACGACCCGGAGGCCAAGGCGGCGATCGTGCAAAAGGTGCGCGACGTCTTCGCTGCCGTCGCCGAGGTCCGCGAGCCCGCGGCCGACGGCCAGACGGCCAGCGCACGCGACCAGCGCAGCGCCCTGGCGCAGCGGCTGCCCGACCTGCAAGTCGACCGGGTGCAGGCGCTCGTCGCACTGGACGACGAGACGCTGGCCTCGGTCAGCGCCGAGACGCTGTCCATCGCGCAGCAGCTCGCGCGCCAGCGGATCCCCGCCGAGCGGCTGGAAACGGCCACCGAGGAGCAGTTGCGCACGGAGCTGGCGGTGCGGTCGTTCCCGGAGGGCGTCGCCGAGACCGTGGTGGAACCCGTCATCCGCAGCGCCTCGCAGCCCACGGTCATCGTTGACGACGAGGCCACGGTGGCTGCCCAAGAACAGGCCGCCGCCGCGGTGTCAGCGGTGACCCGCTCGTTCCCCGCAGGCGCTGTGGTGGTCAGCGCAGGGGAGGTTGTGGACGCGGTGCAGCTGGCGGCGCTGCGCCAGCGCGGACTGGAGGGCGCCGAGCCATGGCGCGAGGCGGCTAAGGCGATCGTCCTGGCGATCGTGCTGACCCTGGCCGTCGCTGCGTACCTGCGCGCCTACCGGCCTCGAGTGTGGTCATCCTGGAGCCGGCTGGTGCTGCTGTCGTGCCTGTTCATCGGCTTGGCCCTGATCGTGGAGGCCGTCACACTGCTGGCGCCGACCGCCGCCGCCGGATGGGGCTACCTGCTGCCGGCCGGGGCAATCGCGATGCTCGCGACCATCCTGTTCGACCCGCCGGTGGGTGTGCTGTCGGTCATTCCCACCGTCGTGATCGTCGCCTTCGCCGAGCCGGGCGAGGGCGGCGTCGTCGCGTTCACGGCGATCGCCGGCCTGCTGTCGGTGCCGCTGGTGTCGCGGCTGTCCGCCCGCGGCGACCTGCGGCGCGCCGCGTGGCAGTCGACGCTCGCCTACGTCGCATTGGCCGGGTTGTGCGCCGCCGTCTTCAACGATCTGGCCACCGTCCGCCTGGCGCTGCTGGCGGGCCTGGCCAACGGCGTGCTGGTGGCGATGCTGGTCAACACCAGCCTGCCGTTCCTGGAGTCGCTGTTCGGCGTGGTGACGGCCACCAGCCTGCTCGACCTGGCGGACCGCAACCACCCGCTGCTGCGGGAACTCGAGCAGAAGGCGCTCGGCAGCTACAACCACTCGATCATGGTGGCGACGCTGTGCGAGCGGGCGGCTCGTGCCATCGGCGCCGACGCCCTGCTCGCCAGCACGGCGGCGCTGTATCACGACATCGGCAAGGTCCGCCGGCCGTGGTTCTTCGTCGAGAACCAGTTCGGCATCGCCAATCCCCACGACGACCTGGAACCGGGCGTCTCGGCGGTGATCATCCAGGAGCACGTCACGGACGGCATCACGATGGCCCGCAGCCACCGGCTACCACCGGAGATCGTCGATGGGATCGCCACCCACCACGGCACCACCCTGGTCAGCTACTTCCACCGCAAGGCGCTGGCGGCAGCCGCAGCGAGCGGTGGCGAGGTCGACGAGGCCCACTACCGCTACCAGGGCCGGCGACCGGCGAGCCGCGAGATGGCCGTGCTGATGCTCGCCGACTGCTGCGAGGGTGCGTCGCGGGCGGCCGCTCAGCACAACCGCAACCTCAGCCGTAAGCAGCTGGAGGACGTCGTCCGGTCGCTGATCGCCGACCGGGTCGACGACGGTCAGCTGGACGCTTCGGCCCTGACCTTCGCCGAGCTGAAGACGGTCACGGCCTCGTTCATCGACACCCTGGTGGGCGTCTACCACCCCCGCATCGCCTATCCCGACCCGGTCGCGCCCACGCTGAACCCGGAGTCGGTCGAGCCCTGAACCGCCCAGTGCACGTCGTCTTGGACGCGGGCGTCTTCGTTTCGGCAGCTGTCACCCCCGGTGGCGTGGCGAGCCGGATCGTCACCGCAGGCTGCAAGGGCGCGTCGAGTACCTGTTGTGCCCGCAGTTGGTTAGCGAGATCACCGACGTGCTGGCAAGGCCGAAGATTGCCCGCCTGGTCAGCGAGGGGAACCGCGAGCGCTTCCCAGGCGTCAGCACTGGCGCTCTGGGATCGTTCGAGGCTATGGACTGGTCGATGTCGAGGGCTCGATGCGGAAGGCTGGATGATCTGGGGCGATGCGGCGGAGGTCGTGCTCGCTGGAGCTGGCGCTCACGCCACCGAAGAACACGCCAACCTCGGCCTTCCAGCGCCTGAGGTAGGCACGCAGGATCGGAGGCTTGTCGGAGTCAGCGAGCTCTGTGGCGCGAAACGGCTCGACCCGTCGGCCGACTCGCAGTTGGCCCTGTCCGGCAGCTCGTAGGTTCCGGACCCATTGCGTCTCGCCGCGGGGGGCGACCAGGTAGCGAGCACCCTCGTGGGTAAGCAGGTTGACCGGTGTGGTCCGCCACTCGCCCGACTTGCGACCGCGGACAGCCAGCTCACGGGATCCCCAGACACTGACTCCAGCGCGCGTCAGCGCAGCGACGAGCCGGTTGAAGATCTGGGTGGTGAACCATCCCGGGCGGACGTACCGGGCCGGCGCGTCATTACCGGACATCGGCTTTCCTCATCGCAATCCCTCCAGTGGCAGGGCACACAGTCTGCCAGTACGCACGCCGCCAGCTTCCCTTGGGCACCGACGGACTACCCTTCCGAGCGTGATGGAGAGCCGGGTCGATGTCGTGCAGCGCAACCTCGACGCGTGCCTGGAGGACCTGCGCGTCGGGGTCGCGGCCTTGGCCGACGACGAGCCACTGGCGGCCGGATCCCGGCTGACCGCTGCCGCCGCCAGGGACCTGTTCACCGACCAAGTGCGCTCGCGGGCGCTGGACGTCGCCGCCCGCGAGCTGAAGGCCAGCGGCCGCAGCTTCTACACCATCTCCAGCGCCGGCCACGAGCAGAACGCGGTGGTCGGTGCCCTGCTGCGCACCACCGATCCGTGCTTCCTGCACTACCGGGCCGGCGGTTTCATGATGGCCCGCTCCCGGCTCGCGGGCGACGTCGATCCCGTCATGGACACGCTGCTGTCGCTGGTCGCCTCGGCCGACGACCCCATCGCGCAGGGTCGCCACAAGGTCTGGGGCAGCCGGCCGCTGTGGGTGCCGCCGCAGACCAGCACGATCGCCTCGCACCTACCGAAGGCGGTTGGCACCGCGTTCTGCCTGGCCCGGATGCGCCGCCTGGGCGTTCCTCGGCCGATCCCCGACGACAGCATCGTGTGCGCCACCTTCGGTGACGCCTCGGTCAACCACGCGACCGCCCTTTCGGGCATCAACGCCGCCCGCTACGCCCACCGTCGCGGCAACCCCATGCCGATCCTGTTCGTCTGCGAGGACAACGGCATCGGCATCTCGGTGGACACCCCGCGCAGCTGGATCGCCGACAGCTTCTCGACGATGTCGAACCTGCGCTACATCCACGCCGACGGCGAGCTGGACGAGCTGTACGAGACCGTTGCCGCCGCCATCGAGCGTTGCCGGACGGCCCGAGCGCCGGTGTTCCTGCACCTGCCGACGGTGCGGCTGTGGGGCCACGCTGGCAGCGACGTGGAGACGACCTACCGAACCCTGGCCGACGTCTGCGCCGACGAGTCGCGCGACCCCCTGGTGCGCAACGCCCGCCGGCTGGTCGCCACCGGCGCCGCCACACCCGACGGCCTGCGCGCGATCGTCGCGCAAACCCGCGATGCCGTGCAGGCGACCGCCGAACGGGCGGCGGCCACGCCCAAGCTGACCACCCGCGTGCAGGTGATGGCGCCGTTGGCGCCCTACCGCGAGGCCAGGGCCCGCGTCGAGGCGTGCGCCCGCCTCGACGACGCCCAGCGCGCCGAGCACTTTGGCCCCGACCTGCCGGAGCGGGCTTCCGCACCGCCGCGGCGCACCATGGCCGCGCACATCAACGCCGCCCTGCGCGACGAGATGCTGCGGCGCCCGGAGGTTGTGGTGTTCGGCGAGGACGTCGGGCGTAAGGGCGGCGTGTACCACGTGACCGCGGGGCTGCAACGCGCGTTCGGCAGCGGCCGGGTGTTCGACACCTTGCTGGACGAGACGACGATCCTCGGCCTGGCACAGGGAGCGGGGCTGTTAGGGCTGCTGCCCGTCCCCGAGATCCAGTACCTGGCCTATGTCCACAACGCCTTGGACCAGCTGCGTGGCGAGGCGTGCTCGCTGTCGTTCTTCTCCTCCGGTCAGTTCGCCAACCCGATGGTGGTGCGCGTCGCGGGGCTGGCCTACCAGAAGGGCTTCGGCGGGCACTTCCACAACGACAACGCCGTCGGCGCGCTGCGCGACATCCCCGGGCTGGCGCTGGCCGTCCCTGCGCGGGGCGACGACGCCGCGCGGCTGCTGCGCGGGGCCTTGGCGATGGCGCGCACCGACGGTCGGGTGGTGGTCTTCCTGGAGCCGATCGCGCTGTACCACGAAAAGGACCTGCACTCCCCCGGCGACGGCGGCTGGCTGTCGGACTACCCGCCGCCCGGCTCGGCGCTGTTGCCCGGCGAGGTCGGCACCTACAACCCCGACGCGCGCGACCTGCTGATCGCCACCTACGGCAACGGCGTGCGCATGGCGTTGCGTGTCGCGCGACGGCTGCTCGATGAACACGACCTCGGCGTCCGGGTGCTCGACCTGCGTTGGCTCAACCCGCTGCCATTCGAGGCGATCCGGGAACACGCCGCGGAGTGCGGCCGCGTGCTGGTGGCCGACGAGGCCCGCGCCACCGGCGGCGGCGTCGCCGACGCGATCGTCGCTGACCTCGTCGAGCAGGGCTTCCGTGGTCCGCTGGCCACCGTGCGGTCCGCCGACAGCTACGTCCCGCTGGGACCGGCCGCAGGCACCGTGTTGCTGTCCGAGGGCGACATCCACAACGCCGCGATGGCGCTGGCCAAGGCATGAGCTCTGGGCCGGCTGGGCCGGCGGTGCGGGGCGTGCTGTTCGACTGGGGCGGCACCCTGTCGCGCTGGGCCGACGTCGACCTGCTGGACCTGTGGCAGGCGGCCGCC
>JALZLC010000059.1 GCA_030858885.1 Actinomycetota bacterium | reverse complement strand
GCGCTGATCACTCGTTCCTGCCGCACCGCGTCGGCGACCCTGGCGCGGACGTCGGCGGCGGCGTCCAGGTCGCCGGCGCTGCGGTCGGCCAGGCGGGTCAGCAGGGCCGCCCCGTGCATCGCGGTGGGCCCGTCGGGTGCGAGCAGGATGACGTCGGCCATGGCCACCTGGGAACCGGGGTGCTTGTAGGCGACCGCCAACCGCTGGTTGAGCGTGTCGGTGGCCGCCTTGACGCCAGCGCGCGCCCGCACGATGGTGACCGCGGCCTCGACCAGCTCGTTGCGCAGCCGTTCCGCATGAGCACGGGCGTACTCGTACTCGGCGGCGGCGGCGTCCAGCTCAACCGCCAGCCGCTCCTCGCTGGTCCGGGCTTGCTGCAGCTCGGCGCCGGCCTGCTCGACTTGCGGCGGATCGGTCGTGGCCCGAGCGACCGGTCCTGGCAGCAGCGGTCCGGCGCAGGCCAGCACGAGGGTGGCCCCGACCAAGCGGCGGCAGGTTCGTGCCTTGACGTCTCCCACGGTCTCAACGTCGTCACCCCGCGGGCCAACTTGAGGATGGCCCCGTCGACCTGCCTTTGACGGCCATGCTGGTCATGCTCGGTCCGGTAGTGGTGGTCACCTGCGGCCGGTCGCGGCCGAAGGTGGGCTCGGCTTCACGGCTAGGGCATCACCGGCGGGTCCTCCATCTCGGCGAAGCGCTTGCGATCCGCGGCGATGACCGCCTGCGCCTCCTGCCGGTTGCCGAACCCGTCAACCGTGACCTTCTTGCGTTCCAGGTCCTTGTAGATGGAGAAGAAGTGCTCGATCTCGGCGAGCAGGTGGCCTGGAACGTCGCCGAGGTCGCGGACGTGCGACCAGCGCGGGTCAGAGTCGGGCACCGTGAGGATCTTGGTGTCCTCGCCCTTGTCATCGGTCATCCAGAACACGCCGAACACGCGCGCGGTGATGGTGCAGCCGGGAAAGGTCGGCTCGCCGAGGATCACCATCGCGTCGAGCGGGTCGCCGTCGCCGCCGAATGTGTCCAGGACGAACCCGTAGTCGCCGGGGTACTGGACCGCGCTGAACAGCATGCGGTCCAGGCGGAAGCGACCAGCGGCGTGGTCCCATTCGTACTTGTTGCGGGACCCCTTGGGGATCTCGACGAAGATCTCGACCACGTCGTCGCCGGCCATCGCAACAAGCGTAGCGAGGCCTGGAATGGGAACGATCGTCGCACTGCGAAAGGATCCGACGATGACGACCTCGACGTTGCTCCAGCTTGGGGATCCGTCCCCGATGCTGACGACACCACCGATGCCCGAGCCCGGCGAACCCACGCCGCTTCCCGACCCCGGCGAGCCCACGCCCCTTCCCGATCCGGGTGAGCCGACGCCGTTGCCCGACCCGGGTGGTCCAGGACCGCTTCCGAGCCCGGCGCCGCCCACGAGGTCCCACCACCGCTGTAGCGGGTCCGGACAGTCCCCGGACACGCTCAGCGGGTTCGTGCAGCCTCAGCCGACTGTCTGCAACCGGCGGACCAGTGCCTTGGCGGCGGCGCGGCTGACGTCCACCACGTGGGCGAAGCCGGCGGCGTCGCCAAAGTAAGGGTCTGGGACCTCGTCGCCGTCGCGCTCGTGGTCGAACTCCCGGAACAGCCGCACCTTGCGGCGGTCCGTTTCGTGGCGGGCCAGCGCTCGGACGTCGGCGAGGTTTGCGTGGTCCATCACCAGGATGAGATCCGCCGAGTCGAAGTCGTTGCTGTCCAGCAGTCGGGCGGCCCCGGTCAGGGTCAGCCCCACCGCGGCCGCCGCCGTGGTCATCCGCCGGTCCGGCGGATCGCCGAGATGCCAGTCGCCGGTGCCTGCGGAGTCGACCTCCACGTCCTTTAGACCGGCTTCGGCCAGCGCCTCGCGCAGCGCAGCCTCCGCCGTCGGCGAGCGGCAGATGTTCCCCAGGCACACCAACAGAATTCGCATCGCTCCCGAGCCTACGTGCCATGCTCCGCACACCGTCGAGCGAAGGAACCTTCGATGACCCTGCAAGTCGGCGCCGTCGCACCGCAGTTCACCCTGACCGACCAGCGCGGCGACTCCTGGTCGCTGCGAGAGCACCGCGGCCGCGCCGTCGTCCTGTACTTCTATCCGAAGGACGACACGCCCGGCTGCACAACGCAGGCCTGTGACATCCGCGACAACTGGGGCGAGTTCAGCCAGCTGGGCGTGGCGGTCGCGGGCATCTCGCCGGACGACCACCACAGCCACAGCGCGTTCGCGGCCCGCTTCGAGTTGCCGCACACGCTGCTGGCCGATCCCCAGCGCAAGGCCATCGACAAGTACGGGGCGTGGGGCGAGAAGTCGATGTACGGCAAGCGCTACGAAGGCGTTCTCCGCTCGTCGTTCGTGATCGACGCGTACGGCAAGGTCGCCGCGATCTTCGACCGCATCCAGCCCAAGCAGCAGTCAAGCAAGGCGCTGGCAGTCGTCAAGGAGCTGGCGACCCGGTGATGCCGTCGATGTCTCAGGGTGCAGCGCGGTCGCTGTGACGCTCTCCTGAAGGCGGTCAGACGCCGGGCTGCGGCAGCCCTTCGCCGACCCGACGGCGTACGCGCCCGGTCACCCCACCTGCGACGACCGAACCGTCCCCGAGGATGCTGCCGTCGCGGTCGACTGGCAGGAGCGCCAGCGCCACGTAGGCGTCACCCAGCGCCGCCACGCTGGTGACCTCGCCGACCTTGCCTTCCGCCTCGACGGCGGCGCCCGGCTCGACGGCTGCCGGCAGCTCGATCACGGCCAGCGACCGGCGGGGCCGCCCGAGGTTGTAGATCTTGGCGATGGACTCCTGACCCGGGTAGCAGCCCTTGCGCAGGTGGACGTGGGTTGGCAGCAGGCCCAGCTCCTGGGCGCGGCGGCCAGGGCGGATCTCGCTGCCCCACCCAGGCTCACCGGAGCCGATCCGCCAGGCTTCGTAGTCGGAGGCGCTCGCCTCGGGAAGCTCTAGGCGAGACACCCAGTCACGCATCCAGCCGGGAGGGCCGATGGCGTCCACTCCTCCCGTCCGCCTCCGCACCACGACGCCGGCGCCATGGGGCGCGGCCGTCATCGGCCCGGAGCGGGCGCCGGGCGCGCTGACCTGTCCCGGCCCTCGGACGCTGGCCACCACCAGCTCGTCGGTGGCGTCAGCCGCCTCGACTTGCAGCAGGAACCGGAACTTGTCCAGGGCAGCGGCCAGATCGGCGGCCACCTCGCGAGGCGTGACCAGCCAGACCTCTTCGCTGCGGACGACGGCCTGCCCGGCGGCCAGGGCGTTGCCCTTGGCGTCCAGGTACAGAAAGTCGGCCACCGTGCCCGGCCTGGCGTGCTGCAGGTCTTGGCTGAGCAGCGTGTGCAGGTAGGAAAGGCGGTCGGGTCCACTCACCCGAACCACCCCGTCGGTGCGCGCCGCGACCGCCGTCGTGTCCACCAGGAGGGTCATGACGCCAGTGTGACGCACCGGCCGCGAGGTGCACGGCTTCGTCAGATGCGCGTCGTCGTTGCCGTGCGGCCCGGCGGCTGGCATGCTGGCGGCACGACGGAGAGGAGGTGGTCCATAACAATGAGTTCTGATTGTTCGTACGTGACCGTCGAGGTGATGAGGCGCTAGGCCCACCCGGTCTCGCATCCGGACCGACTTCGGTCGGCCTACCGAGTCCAATCTCGTCACCGCCTCGTGGGTCTGTGGGACCTGGTCACACCCACCCACCCGTACCGGCGATCGCCGATCACGGGGATTGAGACGCAAGACGAGCGAGTTGGATGCTGAACCGCCCGGCCCCCTTCCAGGGCCGGGCGGTTCTTTGTTCGGCAAGGTTTGCCGGGCACCTGCGGCGATAGGGTTTCGGCCATGCGTATCGGGATGGTGGGTCTGGGACGGATGGGCGCGAACATGACCACGCGCCTGCTGGGGGGCGGTCACGAGGTGGTCGTCTACGACGTCGACGCCGAGGCCGTGCGCAAGGCGGCGGACGGTGGTGCGGTCGCTGCGGAGTCGCTGGGCGACCTGGTCGCGCGGCTGGATGCACCGCGCAGCGTATGGGTGATGGTGCCATCGGGCTCCATCACCGAGCAGACGGTCGACCAGCTCGGCGACGTCTTGGCCGCCGGCGACTGCGTGATCGACGGTGGCAACTCCCGCTGGACCGACAGCATGCGGCGGGCGCAGCAGCTGGCCGAAGGCGGGGTGAGCCTGGTCGACGCCGGTACCTCGGGTGGCGTGTGGGGGTTGACGGAGGGCTACTGTCTGATGGTGGGTGGGCAGCCGCAGGCGGTGGACCGGCTGGCCGGGGTCTTTGACACCTTGGCCCCGCCCGACGGGTGGGCGCACGTCGGGCCGGTCGGGGCCGGCCACTACACCAAGATGGTCCACAACGGCGTCGAGTACGCGCTGATGCAGGGCTACGCCGAGGGCTTCGAGTTGCTGCGGGCCAGCGACTTCGAACTCGACCTGCACCAGATCGCCGAGGTCTGGCGCCACGGGAGCGTGGTGCGGTCCTGGTTGTTGGACTTGGCGGCCTCGGCATTGGACAACGACCCTGGGCTCGAGTCGATCAGTGGCTACGTCGAGGACTCCGGCGAAGGGCGCTGGACGGTTGAAGCGGCCATCGACGCTGCCGTCGCCGCACCGACGATCGCCTTAGCCCTGTTCGCCCGCTTCAGCTCGCGCCAGGACGACGCGTTCGCCAACCGGATGCTGGCCGCGCTGCGCAACGAGTTCGGCGGCCACGCGGTGCGTGCCCGAGGTCACCAGGCATGAACCTGGTCCCGCCAGACACCCTCATCGTGATGTTCGGCGGCAACGGCGACCTGTCACGCCGCAAGCTGATCCCGGCGCTGTGGCGGCTGCACTCCGAGGGGCTGCTGCCGGGCAACTGGCGGATCATCGGCAACTCGCGCAACGAGTTCTCTGACGAGGCGTTCGACACGTTCGCCAAAGAGGCCATCACCGAGTTCTGCGATCAGGAACCGCACGGCGAAGCTTGGGACGTCTTCGCCGACCGGTTGAGCTACGTGTCGGAAGAGTTCACCCCCGACAACACCGACGCCGTTCGCGACGCGGTGCTGGCCGCCGAGCGCGACCTCGGCGGCGAGCCCTGCCGGCTGTTCTACCTGGCGGTTCCCCCGCCGGCGTTCCCGGTCATCACCGAGGCGCTGCATGCGGCCAAGCTGACCGAGCGGGCTCGCGTGGTCTACGAGAAGCCGTTCGGGCTGGATCAGGACAGCTTCAAAGAGCTCAACGAGCTGTCCCACCGCGTCCTCGACGACGAGCAGATCTACACCATCGATCACTTCCTGGGCAAGGAAACGCTGCAGAACGTCCTGGCCATGCGCTTCGCCAACGGCATGTTCGAGCCGGTGTGGAACCGCTCGCACATCGACCATGTGCAAATCGACGTGCCTGAGGAGTTGGGCATCGGCACGCGCGGCAGCTTCTATGAGCGCACCGGCGCGCTGCGCGACATGGTCGTGACGCACCTGTTCCAGGTACTCGGTGTGATCGCCATGGAGCCGCCGTACGCCTTCGACGCCAAGCCGTTGCTCGACGAGAAGCTGAAGGTCTTCGAGTCGATGCTGCCGCTGCGCAGCGCCGACACCGTGCGTGGGCAGTTCGACGGGTACCAACAGGTCGACGGGGTCGCACCGGACTCGCAGACCGAGACGTTCGTGGCGGCGCGGGTGTACGTGGACAACTGGCGGTGGGCCGGCGTGCCGTTCTACCTGCGCACGGGCAAGCGGATGGCCGACAGCCGCCAGTCGGTGACGCTGGCCTTCCGCGAGCCGCCGTCCGGCCTGTTCCCGGGCCTGAACGGCGAGGAGCGTGACGGGCTACCCAACGACCATCTGACCTTGGAGCTGGGAGGGCACGAGGGGATGCAGATCACCTTCCTGGCCAAGAAGCCCGGTCCCACCCTGGAGCTGACGCCGGCCACCATGACGTTCGCCTACGAGTCGTCGTTCGGGTCTGAGGCGATCGGCCCCTACGAGCGGTTGCTGCACGACGCGCTGCTCGGCGACCGCACCCTGTTCACCCGCGCCGACGGCATCGAGCGCACCTGGGAGATCGTCGCCGACGTGCTGGCTTCCCCACCGGATGTGCAGCCGTATGCCCAGGACTCGTGGGGACCGCCCGCCGCCGACCAACTCATCGCCCCTCGCCGCTGGCACTTACCAGAGGACAGTCCACAGCGTGCGGCTCAGCGCAGCTGATCGGCGAGGTCGCGGACGGCCACCTCGAAGGCCTCGGCGAAGGTCGGGAAGGCGTGGACGACATCGGCCAAGACTTCGATCGGGACCTCCGCGCGGATCGCCAGCACCGCCTCGTGCAGCCATTCCGAGGCGTGCGCGCCGACGCCCGACGCCCCCACCAGCACGCGACGGTCGCGGTCGGCGACCAGCAGCAGCCGTCCTCCGGGCGCGCCCTCGGTGGTATGGCGAGCGGTCTCGGCCAGGTCCGTGGAGGCGGTGACGACGTCGACGCCGGCCTCACGGGCCTGCGCCGGGGTAAGCCCGACGGCGAACATGTTGGGGTCGGTGTAGACGGCTCGTGGGATGGCGCGGTAGTCGGCGCGTGCGTCGCCGCCGAGCAGATTGTGGGCGATGATGCGGGCCTGGTAGTTGGCGGTGTGGGTGAACGGTGCGATGCCGGTGACATCCCCCGCCGCCCACACGTGCTCCTCGCCCTGCACCCGTCCGCGCTCGTCGGTTTCCAGCCCCCGCTCGCCGGCTTGGATACCGAGAAGCTCCAACCCGATGCCCTCGGTGGCCGGTGCCCGGCCGACGGCCACCACCACCCGTTCCGCGGCTACTTCGCCGCCATCCGACAGGCGCGCTCGCGCACCTTGCGCGGCGGGCTCGAAGGCAGTGGCCTGGACCCCGCAGCGCACGTCAACGCCGTCGACTGACAGGAGGCTCGCCAGCTCGGCCCCGATGGACGGGTCCTCGCCGGGCAGCAGGGTGTCGGCCGCCTCCACCAGTGTCGTGCGGCAGCTGAAGCGAGCCAGCGTCTGGGCCAGCTCGCAGCCGACTGGCCCGCCGCCGAGCACCAGTGCGGACACGGGCAGGACGCTGCTGCTCCATGCCTCGTCGCTGGTCCAGTGGGGCACGTCGGCCAGCCCGTCGATGGGCGGCACGGTAGGCGTCGAGCCCGTGGCGATCACCAAGTCGGTCCAGCGCAGCTCGCGCCCGCCCACATCCAGCACGCCGGGTGCCGTGATGGCGCCGTCGCCGCGGATCAGGGTGACCCCTGCCGACTCGGCTTCCTCGGCGTGGCCGTGGTCGTCGCGGTGGGCCACGATCTCGTCGCGTCGAGCCGCCGAGGCCGTGAAAGCCGCGGTCGGGTCGCCGGCATCCAGCCCGGCGGCCGCCGCACCCAACTCCGCCGCGCGCTCGACCAGATGGCGGACCTCGTGCGAGCGGATCTGCGCCTTGCTGGGCATGCAGGCCACGAAAGGGCATTCGCCGCCGACCCGCAGCCGCTCGACGAGCGCCACCGAGCGGCCGGCGCGGGCCACGTTGTTGGCGAGGTTCTCGCCGGCTGACCCGGCACCGAGCACGACGAGGTCGAAAGTTTGCATGGAGATCCTCTACCCATCCGCGCTGGGGCACACTGCGCGACCATGGAGATCTGCGTGGTGCCCGACGCCGCCGCTGTCGCCTCCGAGGTCGCGGACCGGATGGCAGCAGCCATCGTCGGCGCAGTGGCCGAGCGCACGGCCGCGGCCGTCGCCTTCAGCGGGGGCGCCACACCCGGGCCGATGCTGCGCGCGCTCTCGCAACAGGCGTTGCCGTGGGACGCGGTGCAGGTCTTCCAAGTCGATGAGCGTCTGGCACCCGACGGCCATCCCGACCGCAACGCCATCATGCTGCGCGCCGAGTTGCTCGACCACATCGCGGCGCTGCCCCACCTGATGCCCGTCACGGCCGAGGACGTGCAGCAGGCTGCCGGCGACTACGCGAGGCTGCTCGCCGACCTCGCCGGTGGGGTGCTGGATGCCGTGCACCTCGGCCTCGGCCCCGACGGGCACACCGCCTCGCTGGTGCCTGGCGACCCGGTGCTGCGCGTCGACGACCGCGACGTGGCAGTAACCGGCGAGTACCAGGGCAGGCGGCGGATGACGCTGACCTACCCCGCGCTGGACCGCGCTCGCCTGCTGGTGTGGGAAGTGGTTGGCGAGGACAAGGCCGATGCCGTTCGCGCACTGGTCGATCGAGGTGACGTGCCGGCGGGCGAGGTGTCACAGGCGCGGGCGGTGCTGGTGGCTGACTCGGCGGCGGGGGCGCGGCTGTGACTCGGGCGGCTACTCGACGCCGGGGCTGCGGTGGTGGAAGCGGGAGGCGGTCAAGGCGCTGCGGCCGTGGCCCGCCCACCAATCGTCCATGGCAGCGAGGAAGCGGCGCTCCGCCTCGGCGTCGGCGGCGTTGCTCGTCTCCAAGTCCACCGGTTCGCCGGCGACGAGCGCGGCGATCACGCTGACGGCCAGCGGCTCGTAGGCGGCGGGTGAGGCCCCCCGACGCATGTGCCCGAGCGGGTCACAAGCGGCCAGCAGCGCTTGACACATGCGCACAGCGCGGCCATCCGGAGTGGGACTCATACCACCTTGCATCGACCCATGGAAGGCGGCGCTGTAGCGGGTTCGCTACTGGCAGATCAGCCCGTAAGGTTCCACCATGATCCGAGTTGGCACCGCGTCGTGGACCGATCCGACCTTGACCAAGGAGTCGGACTGGTACCCGAAGCGGTCGATGTCGGCCGAGGCTCGTCTGCGCCACTACGCCTCCGTCTTCGCCATGGTCGAGGTTGACGCCACCTACTATCACCCGCCCACCGCTGACCTGGCGGGCCTGTGGGTGCAGCGCACGCCGCAGGACTTTCGGTTCGACGTCAAGGCCTACTCGCTGCTCACCCAGCACCCGACGCAACCCAAGTCGCTGTGGGAGGACGTCGCCAGCGACCTGCCGGCCGAGCACGCCGGAAAGCGCTCGGTCTACCTGCAGCACCTGCCCGACAAGGCCGTCGACCGCGCCTTCGAGCACTTCCGTGAGGCCTTGATGCCGCTGCACTCGGCGGGCAAGCTCGGCGCGGTCTTCTTCCAGTTCCCGCAGTGGTTCACCGCCCGCCGCGACAACCGGGGGTTCCTGGAGAACCTCGCCGGGCGCCTGCCCGACTACCAGGTGGCGGTGGAGTTTCGCCACCACAGCTGGCTGGACGAGCGCACGCGGTCGCGCACCCTGGCCCTGCTGCGTGAGACGAAGCTGGCGCTGGTGTGCGTCGACGGGCCTCAGGGCTTCACGTCCTCGGTGCCCCCCGTGCTCGAGGCCACCGCCGACCTGGCGGTGGTGCGCTTCCACGGTCACAACACCGACACCTGGGAGAAGCGCGGGATCAGCGCCGCCGAGCGCTTCGAGTACCTGTACTCCACCGACGAGCTGCGCACCTGGTCGGATGCGGTTCGGCCCTTGACGGACTCGGCCCGCGAGACGCACCTGGTGTTCAACAACTGCTACCGCGACTACGGCGTCCGCAACGCCAAGGAGCTGGCCGACCTGCTCGGCGAAGGCCTCATGAGCGACTGACCAAGCCGGATGCAGACGACCAAACCCCCAGACACAGGAGGCGCCATGGCCACGTCACTCGTCGTGAAGGTGACCCACGCGCTGGACGACCCCGAGCGCGCACACATCGGCTGCAACGTCGCCGCGGTCGCGCTGGCCAGCGGTCTGCAGGTTCACGTCTTCCTGGCCGTCGAGGGCGTGCGGCTAGCGCAACCCGACGTGCCCGGCCGGCTGCAGCTGGCCGACGCTCCGCCCATCGCCGAGCTGCTCGACGCGCTGTATGCCGCCGCCACGATCACCGTGTGCACACCGTGCGCCAGCCGCCGGGGCTTAGCGGAGGGCGACTTCCGCGCGGGTACGCAGCTGGCGGGCTCGGCTCGCTTCGTGGAGCTGGCGACGGCCGACGCGGCGACCGCGCTGGTGTACTGACGGGGAGCCTAACCGCCACTCACTGCGAACCGGCGTCG
>JALZLC010000025.1 GCA_030858885.1 Actinomycetota bacterium | reverse complement strand
CTGCAGACTCCTTGCCGGCGGGACCGCCGACGATATCCCGCCGGCGCCCGCGAGTAGGCTTGGCCGCAATGGGGGAGCTGCGGGTGCTGACAGCGCGGCCATCCGTGCAGGCGCAGCTCATCAAGGGAGCGCTGGAGGCGGAGGGCATCGCGGTCCGCCTCGACCGGGACGCGCTCGGGTCGGTGTACGGACTGGACAGCGGCAGCTTCGCCACCAAAGTCCTGGTGGCAGCTGCGGACGCCGAACGGGCCCGCCAGCTGCTGGCCGAGCTGGAGTCCACCGACCGCTAGGTGCCGTAGCGTCCAGGCAGGTAGGCACGGGCAGGCGGGCCGAACGGCCCGGTATCCTGCGGCACTTCGACTCACGCAGCCATCGGAGACGCAGGCGTGGCAGCACAGATCACCGTCAAAGGCCCCGACGGCTCCAGCGCGACCGTCGACGAGGGCGTCACCGCGCAGCAGGCGCTGCGGGCGCTGGGGGCGATCCGAGGGCAGGTGCTGGCCGCGCGCGTCGACGGCGACGTCCGCGACCTGAGCGAAACGGTCGCCGACGGCTCCAGCGTCGAGCCGGTGGCGGCCGACTCCGACGACGGCCGGACGGTGCTGCGCCACTCGGTGGCCCACATCCTGGCCCAGGCCGTGACCGACCTGTTTCCGGACGCCAAGTTCGCCATCGGGCCGCCGATCGCCGACGGCTTCTATTACGACTTCGACGTCGCCGAGCCGTTCACGCCCGACGATCTGGAGCGGATCAGCGACCGGATGCACGAGATCGTCCGAGAGGCGCAGCCGTTCACGCGGACGGAAGTGTCGCGCGACGAGGCGCTGGAGCTGTTCGCCGACCAGCCGTACAAACTCGAGATCATCCGCGGCGTCGCCGCCCACCCCGACGAGGCGACCTCGCAGGGCGCCGCCGGTCCGGTCATCTCGGTCTACGCCAACCACCGGCCGGACGGCAGCGCCTGGCCCGACCTGTGCCGGGGTCCGCACATCCCCACCACCAAGTGGGTGCCCAGCTTCGCGCTGCAGCGGGTGGCCGGCGCCTACTGGCGCGGTGACGAGCGCAACCGGCAGCTGCAACGCATCTACGGCACGGCCTGGGAGTCGCGCAAGGCGCTGGCCGCTCATCTCGAGCGCCTGGAGCAGGCGCGCCAGCGCGACCACCGCAAGCTCGGCCGCGAGCTGGAGCTGCTGAGCTCGCCCGAAGAGCTGGGCCAGGGGCTGTTCCTGTTCCATCCCAACGGCGCCTGGGCCCGCATGCAGATGGAGGACTACTCGCGCACGGAGCACCTGCGGCGCGGGTACCAGCCGGTCTACACGCCGCACATCGGGCGCTCGCTGCTGTGGGAGACCTCCGGCCACCTGGACTTCTACGCCGAAGGCATGTACCCGCCGATGGAGCTGGACGCAAGCGAGTCCAAGCCTGGCGACCGCTACTACCCCAAGCCCATGAACTGCCCCTTCCACGTGCTGGTCTACCGGTCGCGGACCCGCTCCTACCGCGAGCTGCCGCTGCGCCTGACGGAGCTGGGGACGGTCTACCGCTACGAACGCTCTGGCACCGTGCAGGGGATGCTGCGCGCTCGCGGGTTCACCCAGGACGACTCCCACATCTTCTGCACCCCCGAGCAGGTCGTCGACGAGGTCAACGGCGTCATCGACTTCACCCTCGATCTGTACCGCGACTTCGGCTTTGCCGAGGGGCCTTCTCGGGTGGCGCTGTCGACCCGTCCGGACAAGGCCACGACGGTCGGCAGCGACGAGGGCTGGCAGCGGGCGGAGGACGCGCTGCGCCAGGCGCTCGACCGCTCAGGGCTGGACTGGGTGGTCGACGAGGGCGAAGGTGCCTTCTACGGGCCCAAAATCGACTTTCAGATCACCGATGCCATCGGTCGCGCCTGGCAGCTGACCACGATCCAGGTGGACTTCAACCTGCCGGAGCGCTTCGACCTGGCCTACGCGGGTGACGACGGCGCCGAGCACCGACCGATCATGATCCACCGCGCGCTGTTCGGCTCCGTCGAGCGGTTCTTCGCGATCCTGGTGGAGCACTACGCGGGGGCGTTTCCCACCTGGTTGGCCCCTGTCCAGGCGGTGGTCGTGCCCATCGCCGACCGCCACGGCGACTACGGCCGGTCGGTCGTCGAGCGGTTGCGGCAACGGGGTCTGCGCGTCGACCTCGACGACTCGCCCGACACGATGGGGGCCAAGATCCGCCACCACCAGCTGGCCAAGGTGCCCTACCAGCTGATTGTCGGCGACAGCGAGGCCGCGGCCGGCACGGTCGCCGTGCGACCCCGACGCGGCAACCAGCGCAAGGACGTTGCGCTGGCCGACTTCGTCGAAGCGCTGGCTGCGGAGGTGGCGCAGCGCAAAGCGCCCGAGTCGCAGGACTCGTCTACGGTCTGATGGACGGCGAGCGGCTGGACACGCTGCAGCGGCTGTGGACGCCGTGGCGCATGAGCTACATCAAGCGCGACGCCGGTATCGACCCCCGCGATGTCCATGGCTGCCCGTTCTGTGACCTGCCTGACCGGGGTCGCGAGGCCGACGCCGAGTCGCTGATCCTGCACCGCGGCGATCACGCCTACGCCATCCTCAACGCCTACCCCTACAACCCTGGGCACCTGATGGCCGTGCCGTATCGCCACGTCGCCGGCCTCGACGCGCTGGAGCCAGCCGAGCTGTTCGAACTGGCCCAGCTGTGCCAGCGCGCCGTTCGTGCCCTCAAGGCCTGCAGCGGCCCGGACGCGTTCAACCTCGGCATGAACCTTGGAGCCGTGGCCGGTGCCGGCATCGCCGAGCACCTGCACCAGCACGTGGTGCCTCGCTGGTCCGGTGACACCAACTTCATGCCGGTGGTGAGCCAAACTCGGGTGCTGCCCCAGCTGCTGGAGGAGACCTACGCCCGGCTCGCCCCAGCCTTCGCCGAGGTCTGAACGCTGCCGGTGCGCCACCGACGACGGCTTCGTGAGCGCTAGCCCGTGGCCATCAATGCCTATGCGCGGGCGGTGACCGATCGCCTGGTGGTGCCGATCGCCCGGGGGCTGGTGCGTATCGGCGTCACCCCCAACTGGCTGACCTTCTTCGGGCTGGTGACCACCCTGCTGGGCGTGGTCGCGGTGCTGCGCTACGGACGCGTCGGCGCCTTCGTCCTGGCGTTGGGCACCGCCACGGACGCCTTCGACGGCAGTGTCGCCCGGCTGCGCAGGAGCGCCAGCCGCTTCGGCGCCTTCTACGACAGCGTCACCGACCGGGTCAGTGACGCGGCGATCCTGGGCGCCGCCGTGTGGTTGGTGCGCGACGACCCGCTGCTGTTCGGCGTGGCCATGGTGGCGTTGGCCGGTGCCCAGCTGACCTCCTACGTCCGCGCGAAGGCCGAGTCGTTGGGCTGGACGGCCACCGTTGGGGTCATCGAACGCCCCGAGCGCATGGCGATCATCGTGCTCGGCATCGGCTTCGACCTGCTGGCTCCGGCCCTGTGGCTGCTGGCGATCGGTTCGCTGGTGACCGTGGCCCAGCGGCTGCGCACGGT
>JALZLC010000021.1 GCA_030858885.1 Actinomycetota bacterium | reverse complement strand
CCGCAGACCGCTGTGCTGCTCATCGCCGCCGCCGTCATCGGCTACGTCTTCGTGCGTCTGCGGATCGTGCCGATCGTCGGGTTCCTGCTCGCCGGCGTGGTCATCGGCCCGAACGCCCTCGCTCTGGTCACCGAGCAGGGGATCATCGACGCCGCCGCCGAGATCGGCGTGATGCTGCTGCTGTTCACCATCGGCATCGAGTTCTCGCTCCAGCGGCTGAGCCGTATCCGTCGACTGGTGCTGCTCGGCGGCGGCCTGCAGGTGGCCGGTGCGGTTGCGCTGACCGCCGCGTTGCTGGCTGCGGCCGGTGTCGCCCTCGGGCCGGCGATCTTCACCGGCTTCCTGGTCGCGCTGTCATCGACGGCGATCGTGCTCAAGCTGCTGGGCGACCGCGCGGAGACCGGTTCGGTCACCGGCCAAGCCGCACTGGCCTTCCTGGTGTTCCAGGACTTGGCGGTGGTGGTCATGGTGCTGGTGCTGCCGCAGCTCGGCGCGGGAGAGGGGCAGTCGTTCGTCCAGCTGCTGCGGGCGCTGGCCACGGCCGCCGCGGTGATCGCCGTGACGCTGGTGGTGGCTCGCCGGGTGATGCCAAAGCTGTTGGAGGCGGTGGCTCGGGCCTGCTCGCCGGAGGTGTTCCTGCTCTCGGTCATCGCGATCTGCGTGGGGACGGCTGCGCTGACGGCGCTGGCCGGCGTGTCGCTGTCCCTCGGGGCGTTCCTGGCGGGCCTGGTCGTGTCGGAAAGCCGACACAGCACCCATGCCCTCGGCGAGGTCCTGCCCTTGCAGATCCTCTTTTCGGCCACCTTCTTCCTGTCGGTCGGCATGCTGCTCGACGTCGGCTTCGTCGTCTCGCGTCCTGGCCTGGTGGTGGCGGCGGTCGGGTTGATCCTCCTCGTGAAGCTGGTCACCACCGCGGCCGGAGCGCTGGCGGTGGGGGCGAGCGCGGCCACGGCCGGCTCGCTGGCGCTGCTGTTGGCGCAGGTCGGGGAGTTCTCGTTCGTGCTGGAGCGCGCCGGTCGCAGCGTCGGCCTCTCGCCAGCCGACCAGGGCGTCGACGGGGCGCAAGCCTTCATCGCCGCGACGGTGCTGCTGATGGCGGCTACGCCGGGACTGGCTGCGCTGGGGCGCGTGTTGCACACGTCGGTTGGCGGCCGTGCTCCCCGCCCGGGCACGGCGCTGGAAACGTCGCCGAACGCAACCGAGACCCCACGCCGTGGGCATGTGCTGGTGTCGGGTTGGGGTGACGGCGCGCGGTACCTGGCCGCCGACCTGGCCGCCGGCGGCGTCGATGTCGTCGTCATCACCCTCAACCCGGAAGGTGCAGCCGAGGCCGAGGCGGCAGGCCACGATGTGCTGCTTGGCGACTCCACCAAGCGGCACGTCCTGCTGGAGGCCGGGGTCATCGACGCCCGGATGATCGTCATCGCTGACGACCAGGCCGAGGCCGCCGGTCGGATCGCCGCGGTCGCCGCGCCGCTCGCACCGCGGGCCACCGTGGTCGTGCGGACCCGCGAGGACGCCGACATCGCCGATCTGCACGCCGCCGGCGTCCACAAGCTGGTCACTGGCGAGCGGGCGAGCCGCCACCACCTATCGGCGACGGTCCTGTCGGAGCTTCGCGACACCACGACCCCACGGACCGTGGTCGACGTGACCCGGCTGGTGGCGTTCGTGCCGGCGGCGGATGCGGCGTGCCCCCACCTGCCCGAGGCCAGACCGGTGCTGCCGAGCGCGCCGGGTTGCCAGGAGTGCCTTCGCAACGGCGACGCCTGGGTTCATCTTCGGATCTGTCTGAGCTGCGGCAAGGTCGGCTGCTGTGACTCCTCGCCCAACCGTCACGCCTCGGCGCACTTCGCCGACGTCGGGCATCCGCTCATCTGCTCCGCCGAGCCCGAACAGGTGTGGGCCTGGGGCTTTCACGACGAAGACCAGATTCGGCCGGCCGAGGCGATGCCTGCCGTGCGGTAGCCGCCGAAGTCGTGGGTTAGCCTCGACGGCCATGAAGCCCTTCGGTTCGTTCCGCACGCACGGCGCCGGAACTCTGCGTGGCGACCACGACGGTGAGCGGGTCCGCTTGGCCGGGTGGGTGGCTCGTCGCCGCGACCACGGCGGGGTCGCCTTCCTCGATCTGCGCGACGCCAGTGGGATCGTCCAGGTGGTCGCGGATCCGTCCGCCTCGACCGCGCTGGCCGCCGCCCACGACGTCCGCAACGAGTACGTGGTGAGCGTGGACGGGACGGTGCGCACGCGGCCGGAGGGCATGCGCAACCCGGCCCTGGCCACCGGCGAGGTCGAGGTCGCGGCCAGCGAACTGAAGATCCTGTCGACGGCCGACACCCCACCGTTTCCGATCGAGGACCGCGTCGAGGCCGACGAGAACGTGCGCCTGGCCTACCGCTACCTGGACATGCGCCGACCCGTGGTGGCCCGGGCGATCCGGCTGCGCTCCGCGGTCACCTCGGTGATCCGCCGGGTCATGGAGTCTCACGGCTTCCTCGACGTCGAGACCCCGATGCTGACCCGCTCCACGCCCGAGGGCGCGCGTGACTTCCTGGTCCCGTCCCGCCTGCAGCCGGGCAGCTTCTACGCGCTGCCGCAGTCCCCGCAGCTGTTCAAGCAGCTGTTCATGGTCGCAGGACTCGAGCGCTACTACCAGATCGTGCGCTGCTTCCGCGACGAAGACCTGCGTGCCGACCGCCAGCCGGAGTTCACCCAGCTGGACCTCGAAGCCTCCTTCGTCGACGAGGAGGACATCTACGCCCTCGTCGAGGAACTAATGGCCACCCTGTGGCGGGAGGTCCTGGATACCGAGATCGCCCTTCCGTTCCCGCGGCTGACCTTCGCCGAGGCGCTGCGGCGGTTCGGCAGTGACAAGCCCGACACCCGCTTCGGCATGGAGCTCATCGACCTCGGCGGGGTGTTCGCCGGCACCGAGGTCGGCGTGTTCCGTGGGGCGTTGGAGGCTGGCGGCTCGGTGCTGGCCCTGTGCCTGCCGGGCGGTGGCGACCTGACGCGTCGCGAGTTCGACGGCTGGG
>JALZLC010000016.1 GCA_030858885.1 Actinomycetota bacterium | reverse complement strand
GGTAGGGGTCGGGCTCGTCGGCCAGGGCACGCATGAACTTCGCGGCGGTGGGGTCGTCGAGGAAGCGTGGCAACGGTTCGTCGCGGCGTGGAATGTCGCCGTGGAATACCGGGTTGCGCGCGGGGGCTGGCCGGCGAATACGACCGGGCGACCGCAGCCACCCGACTGCGCGAAGCCGGCATGGCGCTGGAGGCCGTCCAGGCGCAGGCAGGGCACCGCTCGATCGAGTCGACGCGGATCTATCTACAGGTAGCGGCGCATCGTGGCGACCAGACCGCCGGCGCCCAACTGCCCCGCCGGCAGTCCTCAAAAGGCCCGGAAGATCACCCGCATATCTTGGGATATCAGGACCCACACGGCAGGCCGCCGCAACGAAGCTCGGGAGTGGGAGAGGCATGGACGGCGATCACGATGAGTGCCGCCAAGTGCCTAGTGGACCACGGCTCTTTCAGCGGTTGGCCGCTACAGCCATCGGGTTGGGGACCGGGCGTGGGACCGACGTGCTGGTCCTTCGACCGGGGGCTTCGCGCCGCGGGTTCCTCAGGAGCTCCTGCGGATGCTGCACACGCACTGCACCGGGGCCCCCAGCAAGGAAGACGACAGCGGAGTGGGGGGTCGCGCACGGGCGAGGGCGGTCTGTTGCCTGGCAGCGTCATGGCTCGGACGTGTGGGCGGCCGTTTCGGATCCTCGGCCTGACGTACCTTCGATTCTTCCTCCCTTCGCCGACGGTACAGGCAGAAGTGAGCAGGGCGCGTGGGCGTTGCCGGTCGCTGCGACCAGGCTTCGGACTCAAGACGTCAAGGCAGTTAGGCCACCTTAGGCGGGGCCGCCATCGGGCGTTGGGATCAGTCCCATCTGCTGCAGTTGCGTGAGCTGGTCGACGACGTGCCAGTGCTCTGCGAGGCGGCCGTCACGCACTACGTGGATGTCGATGCCGGCGATCGAGATGTCCTTGTTGGTGGGCGGCATGCCGAGGAAGCTGCCGCTGTTGTTCCCGGCGTTTTTCCAGCGCACCACCACCTTGTCATCCTCGGCGATGATGTCTTCGATCGTGAACTCGAGCGGGTCGAAGGCGTCCTGGAGGAGTTGAACCCGTGCCTTGAGATCGGCCCGTCCGTTGCCCTGGCCTGGGAACGGGTCGTGCTCGACGTAATCCTCAGCCGCGACCTCGTCCAGCAGGTCGACCTTGCGCTGGTTGAGAACTTCCTCGTAGTAGCGGCGGGCCACCGCTTTGTTGTCCTGCTCTGACATGGCGCGCTCCCTCTGGAGAGGCTGTTGACCTGCTGCCTGCACGGTGCCGCACCGCGCATCAGAGCGCCATGACGGCCACCCACCGTCTTCCCACCGAGTTCCGACGTTCGGTCCTGCTCGGCGGCGGCTACCATCACGCCCGAGGGGAGCGAACGGTGACATCGCGTTCTGCCGGCTTTGGCAAGCAGATTAAGTTCCTGCGTGCCGCCGCCGGCCTCACCCAGGCGGAGCTGGCCGAGAGCGCGGGCATCAGTGAGCGCACGGTCAGCGACTTGGAGCGCGGGCTCCGCGGGACCATCTACCCGACGACGGCACGCCGGCTGGCTGCGTCACTCTGTGTCAGCGAGCATCAGCTTCCACGGTTTCTCCTGGAAGCCAGCGGCGCCCATGCGACGCCCGAGCCGATCGCTGACGTCCCGCTCCCCTTCGACGAGCGCGCGCCGATCCCTGTGCCGCTGACCCGACTGCTCGGTCGCGAGCTGGAGGTCTCTTTCCTGCGCGGCCTGGTGGGGAATCCCGCCCAGCGACTCCTGACCCTCGTCGGGCCAGGCGGCATCGGCAAGACGCGGCTTGCCATCGAGCTCGCGGGGCTGGTGCGCGAGGAGTTTCGCGGTGGCAGGTTCTTTGTCAGCCTTTCGACGACCGACGATCCGCAGATGGTGGTGTCCCTGATCGCGACGGCGGTTGGCGTCGCACCGGGGAGCGGCGACGTCCGGCACCGACTGTCCCAACGGCTGAACCAGGCGCGGACGCTGCTTGTTCTCGACACGTTCGAGCACTTGCTCCCCGCCGCGACCGATGTTGGCGATCTCCTCACGGCAACAACGCAGCTCACGGTGCTAGCCACGAGCCGAGCGCCCCTGCACCTTCGCGGGGAGCAGGAGATACCCGTGCGGCCGCTGGTGGTGGGCGACTCGGACGCCCCAAAAGCGACGCCCGCGCCGGCGGTGGAGCTTTTCATCGAGCGCGCCGCAGCCGTCGCGCCCGACTTCGACCGCTCGACCGAAGCGAGGGCGGTCGTCGCTGACATCTGCGCGCGGGTGGACGGCCTGCCGCTGGCGATCGAGCTGGCCGCCGCCCGGCTGAGTCACATGACGCTCGCCGACCTGCGCATGCAGCTGCGGCATCGCTTGGACCCGCTCGTCGGCGGTCATCGGGACCTTCCGACGCGCCAGGAGACGATGCGCGGCGCGCTGGACTGGAGCTATGCCCGGCTAGGGCCCGATGAGATGCGATTGTTCCGCTGCCTGGCTGCCTTTCGAGGCGGGTTCGACCGGACGGCCGCGGCTGCGGTTGTCGGTACAGCGGAGGCCACCGATGGCGGCGGCATCATGCCCGCGCTCAGCGCGCTCGTGGACTCCAGCCTGGTGTTGGCGGACGTCGTCGCGCGCGGCGAGGCGCGGTATCGCCTCCTCGACGTCACCCGGGAGTACGCCACCGAGCTTTCGGTGGCGGCAGGCGAATTCGACGCGCTGCGCCGCCGCCACGCTGACCACTTTTTAGCGCTCGCCGAGCGTGCCGAGTCCGAGCTGCGCGGTTCCGAGCAGCGACAGTGGCATTCCCGCCTGCTGGCGGACGAAGCCAACTTCCGCGCCGTCCTGACGTGGGCCCTCGCGACAGGCCAGGGCGAGTTCGCGCTCCGCCTCGCCATCGCGCTTTGGATGTTCTGGCGCTGGGCCGGGCTATTTGCCGAAGGGCGGGACTGGTTCGAGGCCGCCCTGGCCGCAGCGCAGGACGCCTCGGTCGACCTCCGATGTCAGGGTCTATGGGGAGCCGGGTGGCTGACGTTCCACGCCGGTGATTACCGTCGCACCGACGAGCTCGGGAAGGCGCTTCTGCTGCTGCTTGGCTCGCATACGGGCGGGATGCAACGCCGGCATGGGCTCACCCTGGTTGGGAACGCCGCCCTCGCCGAAGGCCGCAACGAAGAGGCCATTGCGACCCTTACTGAGGCGTTGAGGGTGTGCTCCACGCTCGGCACCACCTGGCACCTTGCCACCTCCGAGCTCAACCTCGGCACAGCACTGTTGCAGTCCGGGAGCGCCAGAGAAGCCCGCGGCCACTTCGAGCGCGCGCTCAGTGTCTACGAGAAGCTCGGTGACGCGCACTTTGGTGGGCGCGTCCTAGTCGAGCTCGGGTACGCCGCCCTCGTCATGGGGGACCGGGCGGGGGCTGAACGGAACATCCCGCGGGCCATGGAGATGTTCGCCAGCCTCGGCGACGGCTGGGCCATCGCCGAAGGACTCGAGGCGGTGGCCACTCTCCGCAGCGACACCAATGCGCGCTCTGCTGCGGTGCTTGGTGGCGCCGCGGAGCAGCTGCGCGACCGAATCGCGATGCAGCGGCACCCGCCCGACGCCCGGATCAACCGAACGTACCTGGATCGTGCCAGGGAGCGCTTGACGGCGGAGGAGTTCCGGGACGCCTGGGCCGAGGGCCGGGCGCTCTCGCCGCAAGCCGCGCTCGGCCTCGCCCTCGAGTCGGAATCGACCGCTGGCAATGACAGATAACCCGTCTGGGTGACTCGTCGCATGCCAAGTATCGACTCCTGGCCTGTCCCGATCGGCATGGGAGGCACATGGCCATTCATGTAAACACGCGCTCGGGTCCGGCCAGGCTCTCCCGCATCGACGTGTCCCCTGGGCAGGCTCCACGCGCCGCCGGACTACGAGGCGATGCCGTCAGGGAGCGGACGTTCGAGTGCCAGCTGTATGGTTTGGGCGCTGACGCGCCCGACGGACCTCCGCCGCAGCCATAGGAGAGCGGCTGACATCGATGGGCTGGAGCACGCCTGATACGGGTGAAGCCGCCGGTGTAGCGCCGATATCCCGCCGGCACCGGTCCCCTACGATACGCGGACCCGGTGACAGGAGACGAGGCAGAGCGGAACGGCGCTGCCTCCTGTCTCCTGGTCGTTCACAGGGCGCTGTGACGGTAGTTGGCTCTGGTTTCACCCTATGCAGTGTCTGGTGTCACCGGGGGTCTCGGGTCAGCTGCACGTGACCAAACGGGGGGTGGCCCCCTCGCTGGGTTTGTCCCCTCAAGACTACTTGGTGTCCCTCCCGTCGGTGGGCAGCCGGGGGTAGTCACCCCCGCCCACTCTTGTCCCCGGCCGACGTCACTCGACGCACGCGCGGTGGATGGTCGGCGCAGCATCACGCGTCGCGGAGTGGTGGCATCCTTGCACGGGTCGGGGTCGCACGGATGCGCTGTCGCCGTCGGGATGGAACCCGACGTGGTCGGGTGGCGTTCTACCCTTCAGCAACCGGGAGCAGCCATGAACCGCACCGCGGCCTTGTCCGTTGTCGCTTCCCTGATGCTCTCGGGGTGCTCGGTCTTGGGCATCGGGGGTTCGGTCGGTCCGAACGAGTGGTGGTTGACCGGGACGACGCCCGACGGGCAGCAGTTGCTGGTCACGAGCATGTTCGGTGGTGTGGCGAGCGGCTGTAGCCGCTGGGAGGGATGGGAGGTCGACACCTCCGCCGAGCAGGTTGAGGTCATGGGCTTGTTGTGGCGAAAGCATCGGCCCAGTGGATGCACCGATGACGGGGCTTCACGCACTCTGCTGCTCGACCTGGATGCTCCGCTCGGTGAGCGAACTCTGGAGGGCTGCCAACGGGACGACTGCCGCACGGAGTCGTTCCCTGAGTGGCTCGGTGGTGACGTGGCTCAGGCCATGCCGGTTGAGGAGGGCGTTGTGGTCTCCGATGGCGCGTTCCTGCGCTCTTTCGGGTCGGACGGTCTTCCTCGGTGGGAGACGTCGGCAGCCCCGGGCAGTCAGTTGCTCGCCACTTCGGACGTCGTCGTGACATCAGATGGGTCCGGAACGGTCGCTCGGGACGCCACGAGTGGTGATCGACGGTGGAACTCGTCCGGGCATCCGATCGTCGCCGCGGAGGGTGTGGTCATCACCTGCGAGGACGACCAAGTCCGCGGACTTGACGCCGCTTCTGGTGTCGAGCGCTGGACTGCGGCGGCCCCTTGCGGACCCGCCGCGGTCAGTGGCACCACGGTGGCCATGGTCTTCATCGACCGGGAGGTCGACGGCGGTCACGAACTGGTGATGTTCGACATCGTCGACGGGAGGATCGCGACGCAGCGTGATCTTGAGGACGGGGTCGACGACCGCGTGGCGGCGTACAGCGGCGTGCTTGCTTTTGGGAGCCGATTCGTAGTCGCTGGGACCCAGGCCAACCTGGTTGTACTGGACACGACGGGAACCGAGCTTGAGCGCGTGCCCTCGGTTGAGGGCCATCCGATCGGCGTCGCGGACGGCGTGGCCGTGTTGGCCACGCACGACACCGTGACTGGTGTGGACTTGCGCGACGGAGCCGAGCTCTGGAGTGAGCCCACCAACGCCTGGATGAGTTGGGCAGTGGCGGACTCTGCAGTTCTGGTACTCGACGGGCCGACGGGTGAACTGTCGCGCATCGATGTCCGGAGGGGCCAGCCGACTTGGAGCACACAGGCAGGTTCGAGTACGGGCCTGGCCGCTTCTACGGGGAGTTCCGGTGTCCTCTACGTCCAGACGGTGCTCGCGTTGTTGCTCATCGACCAAGACTCTGGCGAGGTCATCTCGTGGTCGCGCACGCCGCCGGCTGTCGACGAGGTACGGACAGGCGAGTAGGAGCCTCAGTCGATCTGGCGAGCGGTCACTCCTGTTCGAGCGGGACGGTGTGGAGGTGGCGGACCTTCTCGTCCTTCTCGCGGAGAAGCCGTTCGTACTCGGGACGGAGCTGCCAGTGGAGTTCTCGGGCGTAGGAGACGACGTGCTCGAGCTCGCGTTTGGCCTGTTCCCGTCGGGCTCGTTCGTCCTCGATGATGCGGTTGGCGTTCTGGAGCTGTTCGGCGAGCGCCGCGGCGGTGACACGCGTGCCCACGAGATCGAGTTGGGCTTGGACGAGGGCGGGCAGCACAGCCTTGGCCTGGTCGAGCAGGTCGGCGTGCTCGCGGTAGACGGCGGACCGAGCGGCCGGCGACGCGGTCGTCAGGCTGCTCTCTATGGCGGCGTGCGGCGGCAGAAAAGGACGCAAGATCCAGCGACGTGGACCGTCATAACGCGCTGGGCCCGGGATGCGGGAGCATGCTCATGGTCCCCGGACCGGGCGGATGATCGCGCAGCATAGCCGCGGTTTGGCACGTCGACAGGGTTGCGTCGTCGCGCTCGCAAAGGATGAACCCGATGTCGTCGGACGCGTCGGTGTCTACAGGGCGTAGTCAGCTGCGCGCCAACCCCGACGACGCGGTAAGGACGATGGTCTACCTGCTTGGCGTCCCCAGCCCGCGTGCCACCTCCTCCGCTTGGCGTCAGCCGAAGATGGGTGGTGCGTCCCACCCCGTGACGATGAGGGACAGCACGACGATGGCTGCGCTTTGAAGGGCATGGACAACAACCACCGGAACCACTGAGCCGGTGCGTTCCCGGATCGACCCCGACGCAAGTCCGACGGCGATCGCCAGCGGCAAGAACGTGGGTGACTGATGAATCGCCCCGAAGAGCAGTGCCGTCGCCAGGATCGTCCACTTCGCGGCCAAGTGCATCCTCATCCACGTGAACAACGCTCCTCGGAACAGCAGTTCCTCGACGATTGGAGACAGCGCCACGATCCGGAGGAGGATGACCGCGGCGACAGGCACGGTGGCGGTCGACAGTCGGCCGTTGTCGGCTCCGACGGACATCAGCAGGTTTGCCGCGTCGTGCAGGGTCGGGCCACCCAGGGGACCACTGATTGCATAGAAGGCGCCAGCTGCGAGGTAGGCGCCGGACCAGACGGCGATGCCGTAGCCCAGGTCTGACGCCCTGATCGGTGAGATGCCGAGCCTTGTGGTCCGCTCGGCTCGGGTCCGGCCCAATCCGGCCAGGATGACGGCTCCCACCGCCAGGTAGACCACAGCGATGACGATCACCGCGACGCGGTTCGTGTCCTCTGCCCACTGCGGTGCCGCCATTCGCGCAGCGATGACGCTGAGGTAGCCCGCACCCCCAGCGATGACAAACGCAGCACCGAGGACTGTGGCCAACCGCCTGCCGCTGGGCCGCGGCAAGGCGCTGTTCAGGGTCGGCGCCGGCTCACGGGGTGGAGCGTACGCGGCGTCGGACATCTCTGGGTGCATCAGATCTCCTCAGACAGTGCCGGTGGTCTCGCGTTGTGGTCGGGTGACGCAGCGCGGCGGCGGGAACGGGGGAGCGACACCGCTGCGGCGACGAGCCACGCCAAGCCGCCGAACCGCCCGACCGGGACAACGGCAGCAGCCGTGTCACTGACGAACGCGAAGGTGGCGAGTTCGCACACGAAAGCCGCAGCGATGCCGACCGTGCAGAGCCAGGCGGGAAGGAGCCGGTGATATGCCGAAGACACGGCCACTCCGGCTACGAGCAGTCCTAAGGCCACGACGTGCCACGGCCCACCCGCGGCGAAGGCGAGGTCCCGCATGGAGACGATGAGCCACGGGTGGGCGTCACCGCCGGCCCGGGCCAGAGCCCAGAGCACGCAAGCGGAAGCAGCGAGAGCCACGGACGCGGCGACGCCACCGGCCAAAGCGATCGTCGGCCCGGCAGCACGAACACCCAGCGCGTGCAACCGGGAGGCGACTGACGCGCTGAAGATCGCCAGGGGGGCGGAGCTCGCGAAGGTGAAGAGGCTTGCGAAGGGTGCGGCGTCCGCACCGGCAAACAAGCGAACCGTCTCCAAGGACGCCGAAGGTCCTGGGATCGGCGTGCCACCCCAGACCTCTGGCACCGCGACGCCGGCGATTGCCAGAGCCGCTGCGACGCCCGCGACGGCCGGCAAAGGGGGACCAGCCCCGGCGCCGCGATGACTGAGGGGTTGCTTCATGGGAACAGTCTCCATAGCGAATAGTTCAGCTCGATAATGATTTCGGAACCGTACACTCACCTCATGACCGCGTCAAGCACCGGGGAGCAGCCCCCTGAACGGCCCAGCGCGAACTCGACCGTGGGTGCGCAACCACCGGCGAGCACCGCCTTCCTGTTGTCACAGGTAGGCGCGCACGCCGCCTCCCTGTTCGCTCAGCGCGTCGCGCCTCTCGGGGTCGGCCCTGCACACGCAGGGATCTTGCGTCTGCTGGCGGGGTCGCCGGACCTCAACCAGCGTGCGGTCGCCAGCGCCGTGGGGACGACACCGAGCAGGATCGTCGCCCTGCTGGACGAGTTGGAGGAGGGGGGGCTCCTCGAGCGAGCGCGCCGCGCCGACGACCGCCGTTCGCACGTCGTGCGGCTGACGGCGGCGGGCCGGAAGACTCTGGCAGACGTCGGAGCCGCGGCGAGAGCACACGACGCTGAGCTCATGTCCGTGCTGACGCCCGAGGAACGGGAAGACCTCCATCGGCTGCTACAGCGCGTCGCCAACGCCAACGGTCTTTCCCCACGGATCCATCCGGGCTACCGCACGATGCCCGAGAGGCAGTGACTGTTCGGCTGGGACCGTGAAGCTCATGCCACCGGTGTGCCACATCAGCTACTTGTCTCGCGAGGCATACAAACGCTGTCCTGCGCCTCTGGCGCGGAGGTGACTTCTGCCCGGCCTCGGCGCTGTCGGTCGAGCCGTCGCCGATCGCGTCGCTGACCGCGACGCCGCACGCCGAGAGGATCGCTCCTACGTATCCGGCGCCCGCGGTCCTGCCGCCATGCGCTGCCTCGCCGCGATTCGAGCGGCTCGCCGCCGTTCCACAAGGCCGGCGAACTTTCATCACGGTCTGCGTCCTTGCGCTCCTACGGTCGCATCGCTTCCGCCGCCGACGGTGGCGCCACGTTGGAGGTGCGGGATGGACGGGGGCAGGCGGTCGAGGTCGAGCGGGTCCGCCAGCGCGTCAGTGACGACGCCGCGCTGCTGGCTGCGACCACAATGTCCCGGGCCGCCATGCGCTCGGCGGTCGCGCGGGCGGTGCGCGAGGAGGGCGTCTTGTTGCCGCCGGAGGAGCTGGCGGCGCTGGCGCGCGACCTGACGGACGAACTGGCGGGGCTGGGTCCGGTGGAACGGCTGCTGCGAGACCCAGCGGTATCCGACGTGATGGTCAACGGGCCGCAGGAGGTGTGGGTCGAGCGCGCGGGACAACTCGCGCCGACCGGCGTCAGGTTCGGCAACGCCGAGGCGGTACGCACGGCCGTCCAGCGGGTGATCGGCCCGCTGGGGTTGCGGCTGGATCGTGCGCAGCCGTACGTCGACGCGCGGCTGCCGAACGGTTCTCGCCTGCA
>JALZLC010000375.1 GCA_030858885.1 Actinomycetota bacterium | reverse complement strand
AGATCACCGTGGGCGAGTACGCCTTCTTCGGCCACAACGTCTCGGTGCTCACCGGCACGCACGACTGGACGACGTTCGGTGCCCAGCGCCAGGTCGCCGTGCCGAAGTCGGGGCGCGACGTCGTCATAGAGGAGGGCGTCTGGGTGTCCAGCAATGCCATCGTCGTGGCGCCCTGCCGTATCGGAGCACACGCGGTGGTCGGTGTGGGTTCGCTGGTACTGCGCGACGTCGAGCCCTACGCGGTGGTCGCCGGCAACCCGGCCCGAGTCCTGCGGACCATCCCCAGGCCCGGCGAGGCAGAGACGGGGAACCGTGGACCAGGAGACCGGCGCCGGGGGAGCGGTGACGGCCGGACGACCTCAGCAGCGGCCGACGGGCGAGGATTGACATCGGCCGAGCGCACGGAGGCGCTCGAGGCGCAGGTGCGCGATCTCACCCGTGAGCTGGCCGATACCTCACAAGGGCTGGCGGGAATCGAGACGGAGCTGCGGCAGCTGCGCACCAAGGTCGGCGGCAGCGGGCCGCTATTCGCCGCGCTCTACGACGACTTCACGGACCGCTTCCGGGGGTCGACGGCCGAGGTGACCACGAAGCTGGCGGGGTACCTGCCCGACGTATACCGGCTCGTCGGTGCGGCTGCCGGAGCCGGCGGGGCGGGCGGCGGGGTCGTGGACGTGGGCTCCGGGCGGGGGGAGTGGCTGGCGCTGCTGCGG
Source organism: Actinomycetota bacterium (assembly GCA_030858885.1). Next base: position 2,835 of record JALZLC010000375.1, on the reverse strand, counting down.
GACGCCGGCGTGGCCGCCTCGGGCGTCGACGCCAAACCCGCATTCGTCGAGGCGGCACGGGCGCGTGGTCTTGACCTGGTCCACGGCGACGCCGTCGCGCACCTGCAGCGCCTTCCGCCGGACTCGGTCGACCTGGTCACCGCGTTCCACCTCATCGAGCACCTCGACATAGAGACGCTGCTCGCGCTGCTGGCCGCGGCTCGCATCGCCCTGCGTCCCGGGGGCTGTGTGCTGCTCGAGACGCCCAACCCGAGCAACCTTCGCATGGCCGCGTGCGACTTTTACAACGACCCGACACACCGCTCCCCGCTGCCGCCCGCCCTGACCGAGTACCTCGTGGCCGCGTCTGGCTTCGGCGAGGTCGAAGTGCGGCCACTGCACCCCAACCGGTCCCCCTTCGAGCCCGCCGGCTCCGGCGCTGTGCAGCAGGTCGAGCAGCTGGTGGCGCGCACGCTGTACGGACCCCAGGACTACGCCGTCCTCGGCTACAAGCCGCAGCCGGCGGGGAACTAAGGAGTCGCTTCGCGTGCACACCGGTCCTGAGCAACAGCCCCGTCATCGGCGGACCACGCGGTACGTCAGGTAGGTCACGAAGTCTGACTGGGCCGCGCTCACCTGCTCAAGCTCGACGGTCCCCTCGGAGCCGTCGAAGAGGCGCTTCCCGCCACCCAGGAGAACGGGCGCAATGATCACCGTCAGCTCGTCGACCTCACCTGCCGCTAGTGCCTGCCGAATGATGTCGGCGCCTCCCATCACCTGCACATCCCGGTCGCCGGCCGCTGCCTGCGCCTTCCGCAGAGCGGTGTCAAGGTCGTTGACGAAGTCGAACCCCGCCTCGGCCGGCGGTGCTTCCTCGGTTCGGTGGGTGACGATGAAGAACGGGATCTCCCACGGGTTGCTGCCTCCCCAGGCCCCGGCCGCGTCGTAGGTGCCGCGTCCTCCGATGACCGCACCCACGTTCGACATCGCCTGATCGAGGAACTCCTTGTCCACTCCCGTCGGCTCGCCACGCGGCTCTTCGTCGTACGTCCAGGGACCGCCAAAGACCCAGTAGTGCAGCCGCTCGCCACCAGTCCCCAGCCCACGGCCGGGACCGTCGTCCGGCCCGGTGATGTAGCCGTCCAGCGACGTGGTGATCCCCGCGATGACTTTGCCCATGTCGATCATCCCTCTGGTGGCGGTGAGTTCCGTCGCTGAGGTAGACCTCGGATGCGAAACGCACTAACCGGTCGGCGACCCAGGCGAGATGTACCCGACCGCGGCGGCCGAGATGCTGGGTGACCAGTACGGTCACGACGCGGGAACGGCCGGTGACAGGAACGAACAAGGAGGCGTCGTGTTCGACGAGTACCTCAGCGGGCTCTCCGACGAGGAGCGGCAGGCGCTGCAAGCGGTCATCGACGCGGTCTCGGCGGCCGCACCGCAAGCCACCGAGGGCCGCAGTTACGGCGTGCCCGCCTTCCGGTACAAGGGGAAGCCGCTTCTCGGCTTTGCTGCCACCAAGGATCACCTCAGCCTCTACCCCTTCAGTCCTCAGGTCCTCGAGGCCGTGCAGGCGGAGCTGGACGGCTACGGGCTCTCGAAGGGCTCGATCCGCTTCACCGTCGATCGACCCATCCCTGCTCAGGTCCTGGCGGAGATGGTCCGGCGGCGGATGAGGGAGATAGACGGCGAGTGACGGGCAGCACTTGACCCGCGGAGATCGCCGCCACCTTCGACCCGGTGACCGGAGCCGTTATGCGGGCGGCGTGAACTTGCTGGCGGTGAACACCGCTCCCTGCGGGTCACTGAGGACTGTCATCCGAACCCACGGGGCATCGAACGGCGGCGCCAGTACCTTGCCGCCCAGCTTCGCGGCTCGGTCGGCGATCGCATCGGCATCGTCGACTGAGAACGTGATGCTCCAGTGCGGCGGGGTGTCGTCAGGGAACTGCTCACTGGTCATCGGTACCAACCAGGCGACCGCGTCCTCGAAAGCCGTCGGGCGCTCCAACGTCGGCCCGGCCGGCGAGCCGACCCGTTACACCTTCGAACCGCGGTTCGCCTGAGACCTGCCTGGTAGCTGCCGACTCAACCCACGTGCCGCTGAGCGGTCCTGACTCGCCGACCGGTGGGGGGACGCCGAGGCGCTGCCAGGACGGTTCGACACGGCTCAGGAAGTCCAGCACCCGTGACCACATGAGCTCGGCCTCGGCGGGCTGGAACTCGTCCGCCTTGCTCGGGTCGGCGAAAAGATGCCCGAAGCCCGGGTAGTCATAGACCACCACCCGACCGCCGGCTGTTTTCGGGGCAGCAGGCTAGTCAGTAAGCGCAGCGTCTGTTGACACTAGTGAAGTGATAAAGGCCAGGGCGATCCTGCCGACAACATCTCTGATCCGTTGCACCCGATCCCGCACGAGGAGCACAACATGAGGCTGATGTACGGCAAGTGGACGCTGGCTGCCCTGACCGTCTTTGCGGCGGTTCTCGGCGCTGGAGCCAAGTGGAAGTAGTTCCGTCGATGTGAGAGCGCCCGGCATTGTCGGGCGCTTCTTGCATCCAGGGGCGGGATCGGACCAGCGCATGGAGAGTGCATCAGGCCGCCGACTGAGGCGGTACGTGTGGACCGTTGCCGCAAGCGGCGCGCTGGTGCTCGTCTGGATTTTGCTCCATGGCGACTGGAGCCCCGTGGCGGAGCGGCCGGGCGTATACCTGTCGCTGCTGTTGTTGTTGTTCGTCGGCGAGATGCGCCCCATCAACATCGCCCGGGGATCGGGCAGCGGCGGCGAGATTGCCATTTCGACGCCGTTCATCTTTGCGCTTCTGCTCACGGCCGGTCTGTCGGCGGCCACTGCG
>JALZLC010000358.1 GCA_030858885.1 Actinomycetota bacterium | reverse complement strand
CGTGTAGCCTCCAGGGCACGATGAACAGGTTCAGCGGCAACCCGTTGGTGGGTCTTTCCAGACTCGAGGCCGCGGCCGAGGACGGTCGGCTCGCCGCATTGGCGGAGAAGCACGACCTGACACTCATCGTGGTGTTCGGCAGCGTCGTCGCGGGTGCCGACGACCCGAACGACCTCGATGTGGCGGTCGAGCCTGCGGACGACGTGAACATCGTGGACCTTTACGCCGACTTGATAGATCTGACGGGGTGCGAAGCGGTCGACGTCATGGATCTGCGACGCGCAGGCGTCGTCGCGCGCGAGGCAGCACTCGGGCGCGGCGTTCCGCTCTTCGAGACTACGGCTGGTCACTTCGCGGAACAGCAGATGATTGCGGTAGCCGAGCGGATGGAAACGCGGTGGCTACGCGATGTGGAACTGGAGATGCTCGCCGGGCGATGATCGCGCGTTCCTTCGACGGCGAGGTCGTCCAACGCCGCCTGCGGATGCTGAGCGACCTGCTGGATCGACTGGAGTCGCTCGGACAGACATCCGCCGCCCGCCTCGAGTCCGATTGGCAGCATGCCGCCGTCGTTGAACGCTTACTCACGCGGATCGTCGAGTTGGCGATCAAGATCAACACACATGTGGTGACATCGACCGGCGCGCTTCCGCCCCAGGACTACCGCCAATCGTTCCTGGACGCTGCGACGGCGCACCTGATCGAGCAGCAACTGGCTGAGCGGCTCGCCCCTTCAGCCGGACTGCGGAATGCGATCGTCCACGACTACGCATGGGTCAACCTCGACAAGGTGGCCGAGGGCGCCGCGCGCGCGTTGGTCGACTACCGCGAGTACGTACAGCAGGCATCGGTGTGCGTCCAGTCGCGGCGCCAGGCGCCACCTGACAACGGATAACGGACAGTGTCTGCCTGGCCGGCGAAGGGCCGGCGTCAGTTGAGTCCCTCGCCGCTGCGGGCGAGACGGGAGCGGCGCGATGAAGACCGTCACCATCACAGACGCGGCCCTTTCGATCGAGGATCTGCTCGCGGTCGTCGATGGCGCACCGGTCGAGCTGGCAGCCTCGGCACGGGCCCGCATCGCGGCCGGCAGGGCCGTCATTGACGACGCCCTGGCCAGCGGCGAGGCGATCTACGGCGTGACCACGCAGGTGGGCCACGGCAAGGACGTGCGCCTGTCCGACGACGAGCTGCGCGGCCAGCAGCGCATGCTGGTCATGACACACTCCGGCGGGTTCGGCCCAGCGCTACCGACCCCGCAGGTGCGCGCGGCCCTCGTCACGCGCCTCAACGGCATCGCCTGCGGGGGGTCGGGGGCCAGCATGGCCGCTGCCGACTCCCTGGCGGCCATGCTCAATGCCGGGGTCCACCCCGTGGTCGCGGAGACCGCGTCGGTCGGGGCCGGCGATCTGTCGCAGATGGCCGACGTCGCCCAGGTCGCCATCGGCGTTGGTCGCGCCGAGTACCAGGGCGAGCTCCTGCCGGGCGGCGAGGCGCTGCACCGGGCCGGCATCGTGCCGCTCGTGCTCGAGCCGAAGGACGGGCTCGCGCTGATCTCGGCGAACAGCTTCTCGATCGGCCGGGGCGCCCTGGTCGTCGCCCGCGCGGCCCGTGTCGCCGAGGCCGCGGACATCGCCGCCGCGCTGTCCATGGAGGCGACCGACGGCAACCCGTCCATCGTCCTGCCGGCGGTCGGCCGCGCCAAGCCGTACCCCGGCCAGATCGCGGCAAGCGAGCACCTTCGCGGCGCCCTCGATGGCAGCCGTCTGCTGGAGCGCGGCGCCGCCCACTCCGTCCAGGACGCCCTGTCGTTCCGGGTAGCCCCGCAGGTGCACGGTGCCCTGCGCGACTACGTCGACGTCGCCCGCCGTGCCGTCGAGGTCGAGTTGAACGCCGCCAGTGACAACCCGCTGGTGTCGGTGGAGGACCGGATCCTGATCAGCAACGGCAACTTTCACCCCATGGTGCTCGCCATCGCCTTCGACGCCCTCCGCGTGGCCATCGCCCACGTCGGGCAGCTCAGCGACCGCCGTCTGAGCCACCTGTGGGACGCCTTCTTCCAACGCATGGCCAGTGCCGGCCCCCCGTCCGGGACCGGCGCGCCGCCGCTGTTCGGACTGCAGCTGCGCTACCCGGCCGCCGCGGCCTTCCCCGAGCTCAAGCAGCTGGCCGAGCCCGCGACCCTCGACACCCCGATCCTCGACATCGGCGTCGAGGACCACGGCACCAGCGCCCCGCTGAGTGTGCGCAACACCGACACCGCGCTCGGGCTCCTCGGGGACATCCTGGCGATCGAGCTGCTGATGGCCCACGACGTCATCGCCGCCATGTCGGCCAGGCCGATGATGGGAAAGGGGACAAGCGAGGCCTTCCGCATGGTCGAGGAGGCGATCGCCGGGGCGGCGGCGGTCCCGGCCGAGGTCCACCGCACGCTACGTGCGGTCTTCCCGTAGGCACACAGAGACGCCCGCTCGGCGCGCTGCACCGCTCTCCTAGAGGCGTGGCCGAGCGACCGAAGGCGCGAGTCTTGAAAACTCGTGAGCGGTTACGCCGTCCCGTGGGTCGAATCCCACCGCCTCGCAGATGTGATGTCGCGGCCGGTACAGCTCGCGCTCGGCGACGCGCAGGAGGGTGTCAGCGAGGGTGATGGGCACCAGGACGCAGGCGTCGAGAAGTGCCGTGTACCGCGTCATGGGTTACTCGCTGGCGGGGCGCGCGCGGTGTCGCCGGGCGGACTTCAGCGCGGTGGCGTAGTCGGCGGGGGATCCCTCGTAGAGCCCGAGCGCGCTTGCCTCTTCGGTCAGCTGGTTCAGCGCGGCTCGCTGTTCGTCGCGACGGCGTGCTTGGAAGTCGAGAAGGTCCTGGAGCCGCACGCGGCGGTGCCGGTTGGGCTTCTCGAAGGGGATGGCCCCGTCCTCGAGGAGCTTGACGAGGGTCGGCCGGCTCACGCCGAGGAAGTCGGCGGCCTCCTGCGTGGTGAGCAGCAGTGGACGTTGGCCGGACCGTGAGGCCGGTAGGTGTCCACGACTGTGCGCCGGCGGACGGTCCCGCGCTAGCGACGCTTTCCGGGGCGTGGCATCGGACCCTTGGGCATCGGCAGATCGCTGTGCCCGAGGGCGCGAAGCTTGCGCTCGAGGGTGTCCACGTCGCCGGCCTTGAGCGCGCGGGGGAGCTTCGCCATATGGTTCTGCAGCTGGCGCAGGGGCACCTGCCCCTCGCGGTCGCCGACGCTGACCTCGTGAACGGGCGTGTCGCCGACCGTGCGCGCCACTCGCCGCTTCTCCTGCTTGAGCAACGAGGTGACCCGCGCTGAGGCTCCCTCGCCGACCAGGACCACGCCGGGCCGACCGACGACGCGGTGGACGAAGTCCTGCTTGCGCGTGACCCCGACGGCTGGGGTGACCTTCCAGCGACCTCGCATCGACTGCAGCACTGCCGCCGCTGCGCCGGGCTGGCCCTCGATCGCTCCGAGGGCAGCGCGCTGCGCTCGCAGGCCCAGCACGATCATGGCGGCCATCGCGGCCAGCAGCAGCCCCAGCAGGGGACCCGCGATCGGTTGGTCCAGGACGACGCCGAGGCCGCTGATCACCGCGAAGGTGCCGGCGGCGGCGGCAATCATGTACCCGACGAGCCTGTCGTCGGCTGCACGGGTCTGGGAGAACGCCAGCTGCAGCTGGCTCAGCCGCTGCCCCAAGCCGGAGAGGGATGCCATGGGCCGCATGCTATGCACCCCGCGCCGGCGGCGCCTGAAGATCGGTTGACTCGACGCCGCTGGAGGCGCTGAGACCCGCTGGAGCGGACGGTGCGCCGGAGCGCACCGGTCTCAGCGAGAGGGGCCGCCGCGGCCGTGGTGATGGTGGTGCTGTTGCACCACGCCCTCGCGCAAGCCTTGGTACTGGCGGTACAGCGAGAATCCCCAGCCGCCAAGGGGCCAGATCGGCCAGAATAAGTCGGCACCGCTGGCCGCCCAGATGCCCAGCAGCACCACGCCCACGATCGCGTAGGTGCGCAGCGCCCCGCGAAGGTCCCGCCGCGCCTTGGCCAACTCCACCTCGGTCGGCGGGAGGTCCTCGGGCGGCGTGACGGGCAGGTCGCGCAGCACCAGCTCCAGCTCGGAACCCACCCGGGCCGCGTAGGCCTCACCCACGCGGTCCGACAGCTCATCGAGCGTCAGCCGGCCCTCGGCGGTGTGGTAGCGCAGCGTGCGCGCGACCAGCTCTCGCTCGGCGTCGGACACCAGCGTCTCGCCGGTTCCGGGAATGGCCGGCATGGCTGCCGGTGCCCTTGTTGCCGGCGGTGCTGCCGTCATGATGAACCCCTCTCGGGTAGTGGGTTGCATGCTACTACTGAAACCGTCCCGGTCGTCCAGAGTTTCGTCAGGCTGGATCGATTGCCCCCCCGCCGCCGTCGTCGCTGCCGCCTTCGCTGTCGAACCGGACGACCACGCTGCGCTCCGAGCTGCCACGCACGATCCGTAGCTCCAGCGTGGCGCCAGGTTCGATCGCATCCAGCCGGTCCAGCAGGTCGTCTGGTGAAGCCAGGGCCACGTCACCCACCTCGACCAGGAGGTCACCACGCTGGAGGCCGGCGAGTGCGGCCGGGCTGGTCTCGGCCACGTGCTGCACCAGCAGCCCGTCGCGCTCGTCCAACCCGACGGCGGCGCGCAGGCGGTTGGCCACCATCGACGGTGCCAGGCCCACGCCAAGGCGCACCCTCGGGCGCGTCTCACCACGACCCAGCGCGTCGATGCGGTCGCGCAGCGCCTGGTCCCCGGTCAACGCCAAATAGAACCCTTCGCCAAGGCGGTTGGTGTTAATGCCAAGCAGGCGGCCTTCGGTGTCGGTCACCGGGCCGCCTGAGGACCCTCGACTCAGCGGCGCGGTGTGCTCGAAGGCGCCGGTGATCCGCCGGCCGCCCGGACCGCGGAACTGCTGGTCGATGGCGGTGATGGTCCCGAAGGTCGCGCGGACGCCTCGTCCCTGGGGGTTGGCGAGTGCGAACACCGGGGTGCCGGCCCGCAGGCCACCGCCGCTGCCCGCGGCGCCGTCGACGAGTGGCGCCCACTGGGCCACGGATGCGCCTTCGGTGTCGACGCGCAGCACCACGAGGTCGACGTCGACGTCGACGCCGGCGGCCTCGCCCTGCACCCGCCTGCCGTCGGCGAACGTCACGGTGGTCGTGCGGTCTCGCAGGTTGTGGGCGTTGGTCACCACCAGTCCCTCGCCGATCACGATGCCGGCGCCACGGCCGCTGCGGCCGATCGCCACCACCGCGTTGCCCACCCGCTCGCTGACAGTCGCCGACGCCGTTGCGATCTCTTCCAATGCTCCCATGGTCGACTCTCTCTACTCGGGTCCATCCTTGGACCACCAGGTTAGGGTGCTTAGTAGTTAGATGCAATCTACTACCGACTGAACGATCGCGCAGCACGCTATCGTCGAGCCATGGCTTCCGCGTCACCGCTGGCCGCCGCCGTCGCCAAGGTCGGCGACCGTTGGACCCTGCTCCTGGTCGAGGCGCTCCTCGTCGGTCCGCAGCGCTTCGGCCAGCTGCGAGCGGCGGTGCCTGGCATCGCGGCGAACATCCTGTCGCAGCGGCTCAAGCACCTGGAAGCCGAGGGCGTCGTCGCGTCCGAGCGCTACAGCGACCGCCCCCCGCGCTCCACCTATGCGCTGACGCCCTCCGGCGCGGACCTGGTCAGCGCGTTGCGGCTACTGGCGGCGTGGGGCGCCGACCACAGCGACGACGTGATCCCGCTGCACCACACCCTCTGCGGCACCGCCTTGGAGGCCCACTGGTACTGCCCGACGTGTGACACGCCTGTGCCCGAGCCGGACGCAGACGAGCTGCACTACGCCTGACGGACACTTGTCGAGCCGCCGCCTGCCGGGCTCGGGCTTGACCCGACCGAACGGATATGGCTGACGGCGAGCCGTACGCTTGGCGGTGGCAACCATCGGGAGGTGGCGGTGCACAAGTGGCGGCCCGAGGCCGACGGTGGCATCGCGCTGCGTGGCGCGCGGCGGGGCGGCCACATCGTCGCCGCCGGCGGCCTGGCCGTCGTTGTCGTCACCATCGCCGCCGCGGCCGAGATCGCGCCGCTGTCGCGCCGACCCGTGGCGGTCGTCTTGGGGGCGGGAGCGGTCGCCGTGACCGTGGCCCTCGGGATGCTGGGGCCGCGCTCGACCGCCTGCGCGGTGCGTCGCGGGGTGCTCGCCGCCTTGCTGCAG
>JALZLC010000344.1 GCA_030858885.1 Actinomycetota bacterium | reverse complement strand
TCGACTGGGCCGAGGACCACCACGACGTGGGGGTCATGGACCAAGACGGGCGGGTGCTCGTTGGCGAGCGGGTGGCCGAGGGCATCAAGGGGGTCGGGCGGCTGCACGCGCTGATCGGCGACTACGCCGACGACTCGGAGCAGGTGGCGGTCGGCATCGAGACCGACCGCGGGCTGCTGGTCGCCTCGCTGGTGGCCGCCGGCTATCAGGTGTACGCCATCAACCCTAAGGCGGTCGACCGCTACCGCGACCGCCACTCAGTGTCGGGCGCGAAGTCCGACCGCGGCGACGCCAAGGTGCTGGCCGACATGGTGCGCACCGACCGCCGCAACCACCGCCGCATCGCCGGAGACAGCGACCTCGCCGAGGCGGTCAAGGTCACCGCCCGGGCGCACCAGAATCTGATCTGGACCCGCCAGCGGCAGATCAACCAGCTCCGCAGCGCGTTGCGCGAGTTCTACCCCGGCGCCCTCGCCGCGTTCGGCACTGAGCTTGCGCATTCCGACGCGCTCGCCGTCCTGGCCAAGGCGCCCACACCCGAGCTTGGCCGGCGCCTGTCGGCCAGCCAGATCGCCTCGGTGCTGCGCCGCGGGGGACGCCAACGCAATATCGACAAGCGCGCTGTGGTGATCCGTGACGCGCTACGCGCCGAGCAGCTCGCCGCACCCCCGCTGACGGTCGACGCCTACGCCGACACCGCCCGCGCACTCGTCGCCGTGCTCACCGTGCTCACGGCCCGGATCGCTGACCTCGAGTCGGCGTTGGCAGACCGTTTTGAGCAGCACCCGGACGCCGTGATCCTGCGTAGTCTGGCCGGACTCGGCATCATTCTCGGCGCCCGGGTGCTGGGCGAGTTCGGGGACGACCCGAACCGCTATGAACTTGCTAAGGGCCGCAAGAACTACGCCGGCACCAGCCCGATCACGAGACAGTCCGGCAACCGCAAGGCCGTGCTCGCCCGCTTCATCCGCAACCGGCGGCTCGCCGACGCGCTGACATGGTGGGCGTTCAGCTCACTGACGGCCTCGCCCGGCGCGCGCGCGTTCTACGACCGTCACCGCGCCGCCGGCGACGGCCACCACCAGGCTCTGCGGGCGCTTTCGAACCGCTGGGTCGGCATCCTCCACGGCTGCCTACGCCACCGAACCGAGTACGACGAGGCGACCGCATGGCCGGCCGACGCGAAGCAAGCCATCGACATCGCAGCTTGACAGCTGCGGCCGTGGGATGTCTGGCTCGTGCTCGCCACGCTCGCCCACAACGTGATGCGCTGGACCGCCCGACTGGGCGCCATCACCGACCGCGCGGTGGTCGCCAAGACCATCCGCCGCCGACTGCTCACCGTCCCCGGTCGGCTCACCCGCAGCGCCCGACGCCAGACGTTGCACCTGCCGACCCGCTGGCCCTGGGCCGAGCAGTTCATCCGTGCGCTGCAAAGACTTCGCGCCCTCCCCGCGCTCTGCTGAACCAGCCGCGCACCGGCACGCTGCGTATCGGCTCTGCGTCAGCCTGCCCACGAACCCGATGAAGCCGGTCGGCATGTCGATCATGCGCTCGTGACGGCCTATCCGGCCCCACCGTGCTGACCAGGACTGACCCCAACCCCTCGCGAAGCACCCCGAAGACCTCGATCAGACCCTCAACTCCTCACCCCGACCGAAGAACGGTGAATCCAGGCTTAGTCCTTGTCTGGGTACTTGCGGGGTGCTTTCATCACACGGTCGCCGATACCGGCCTGTGAAGCGTTTGGCGACTTGGGCCAGGCGAGGAGGTCCCACTGAGCACGAACGCTTGCGGTGCGGTTGTGAAGGCCTTCCAGGTGCTCGACCTGTTCAGGGAGCATCAGACCCTGGGGGCAGCCGAGTGTGCTCGGGAGCTTGACATGCCCCGAGCCAGCGCCCATCGCATGCTCGTCAGCCTGCGCGTGTCAGGTGTTCTCGACTGCAGCGCAGACGGGCAATATCGGCTGGCCCTCGCTCTCTTTGAGCTCGGCTCCCTGGTCCCGCTGCGCCGGTACTACCGTCAGCTGTCTCAGGCGCCGCTCAAGGAGTTGTGCCTGACGGTGAAGCTGCCGGCACATCTTGCGATCCGGGAAGACCAGCACCTTGTTTATGTCAAGAAGGCCAGCTATGGCACCGCTGACCGGCACGGCGACTCGGGACAGCGAGGTTCGCTGCATGCCACAGCGAGCGGGAAGGTGCTACTGGCATTCGCTCCCGACGATGTCGTCGCTGACGTGGTGGCGGCGGGCCTCGAACGGTTCACCGCAGCGACCCTTCAGGACGGACGGACGCTGGCAGACGCGCTCGCCAAGATCCGCGATGTCGGATACGCCAGGGAAGTGGACGAGTCACTGGTCGGGCGCGGCGCCTTGGCAGTTCCAATCCGCAATGAGGTGGGAGCGATCGTCGCCTCCCTGTCTTTGAGCGGACCGACGGAGATCGGCGGCAGCGCTGTGCCGCAACTACTGCCCGCCATTCGCCGCACCGCAAGAATCATGGAGTCGCGTTTGCGTGCCCGGCTCAGAGGACATGGCGTAAAGGCCGCGTCCAACTCCGACGCCGCCTGAGGCACGCGCTCTCAGACGCGGGCCAGGCCCTTCTCCCCCATGTCCCGAGCCAACACCGGCCCGCGATTGCCACCGCGCTTGGCCTCATACATGGCCCGGTCTGCTGCGGCGAAGAGCTCACCTCGGTCGGTACCGGCCTGCCTCGACGATCCTCGAGGCAACGCCACACGAGACACCGCCACCGCCTAGTTCCAACGAGCCATCGGATGATCCTTCGGACGAACCCTCTGACGATCCGAGTGATGACCCGTCTGATGATCCGAGCGACAGCACCCCCCGACCGGCGGGCCGAGAACTCCGCCGACCGGCGGACCGCGAACCACACCGAGCGACCCGCCCGGGGGACCGGGTGGCGGGCCTGGAAATGGACCGGAGCGGGACTTCAACCCAGACCCGATTGAGCGCGTCTCCGGTGACGAGCCCGCGCCGGGCGACCTGCCGAGCCCGTCCAACAGCTTGGCGGCAACCGGTGCCGCGGCGGTCGCAGGTTCGCTGGCCGCGGCCATTGTGCCTTTGATGATGGCGCGCTTCTCCTCGCCGAGGCGCCGCGCCCGCAGGTCATCAAGCCGTGGCCTCAAGCAGGGTGACCCAAGGCCACCCGGCACTACCCTTTCGTCTCGTGCAAGAGTGCAGCCGGACGGCACCGCACCGCGCAATGGAGGCACGCCCGTCAGCGACGACATGCGGAGATGGCGCAGGTCCTCGATGTGCCGGTCGGCACGGTCAAAAGCCGGTTGAGCAACGCCAGGCGTGCGCTGGCGGCGCTGCTTGAGGCCAGGGAGGGCAGCGACGATGAGTGAGCGGGCCCATCCGGTGACCGCCGACGAACTGCAGGCGTTCGCCAATGACAGTCTGGGCGCCCGTCGGCGGGGGGAAGTCGCCGCACATGTCGTGGGATGTCTGGGTGCTCGATGCGGTGCTCGCGCGGCTGGGCGAACCCACGCCGGCGCAGCAGACGCCCCGCGACGCCCTCATTGATGCTGCGTCGCGTGATGTGGTGGCGCTGTCGGCACGGACGCGGCCTGGTCCTGCGAGCTGGTTGCCTCGGGTTGCGGCTGTCGCGGCGCTGATCGCGGCGGTGATGGTAGCGGTGGTGCTTCCGGTGCAGCGCCCTGCGTACGCCCAGCTGCTGGTCCGTGCCGCGGACCGAATGCAGGCTGCGGGGCGCGGCGCGGTTCACGATGGATGGCACCGCGGCGGTGTCGCTGGGCGCCTCGGAGCCGGCCCAGGCGGAGGATCTGCTGCGCGTCGACTTCGACATCGCCGGAAGCGGCCAGATCGACATCCCCGCTGCGCTGCAGGTCCGCTTCACCGTCGCCGCGCGGGGGCTGCCCGCAGCCGTCGATGTTGAGGGCCGCAGGGGCGAGGTCATCCGGATCGCTGACGCCATCTACAGTCGCGACGACCACGGCGGTTGGACACGCAAGCCCGCAGATAGCCTGGGCATCCTGGCGGCAACCGTGCTGTCACCGGATCTACCAGCTCTGTTGCGCTCGGCGACCGGTGACGTCGATGACCTCGGTACTGCCGACATCGAAGGGATCGCGACGCGCCATCTGGCCTTCGACGTCGCCGACGCGGGGATGGACCAGGGACCGGGATGGGACCTGGACTACCGGGCGCACGTGTGGATCGACGACAACGACAGGCTGCGCCAGGTCCGCCTCGACGCGCAAGGAACCGGGTCGCAGCCGCTGCCCGGCTACTGGCAGATCGGCGTGAGGATGACGCTGTCTGACATCGGCACGGGCATTGACATTCGGCCCCCGCCGCTGCCATCACCCGACGCCAGCCCCGGCGGGGCGTAGGAGGATCGTGATGCGGCCCCCCACCTGCCGCCTGCCTGCCCGCAAACCCCCGACGAGATGGTGCGCCGAGCGGTGCGAGCACTCGCGTGGCTGTACGTCGAGGTCCGCCGCGGCCGCCGCCCCGCCGCGCAACTGCAGCGCTTTGCCGCCCCGGGCGGTAACCGCGGGCTGCCCGCCTGCTCGATCCCTTCCGCGCAGCCGCTTGTCACCGACGCCGACATCGGCCGCGCCCGGCTCGACGGCTGCAGCCCAAGGCTCGTGTTCGCAGCGGTCATGGTCCGCATCGCACCGCCGCGCTGGGAGGCGCTGTGCCTGAGCATCGCGCAGACGTCCCACGGCCGCTGGCGCCTGATCGAGGTGGCATCTCTCAGCGAGCGCCCGTGTGGCGGCTCCACACACCGCTGCGTCCCGCGACGCCGAACTACAGGCCGCTTCCGGCCGTCCCCTGACGCGACCAGCTCCCAGGCCGCACCTCGACCCATCGAGACAGCAACACAGAAAGGAACCTCCGATGACGACCACCGCTACCGCTGTGCCTAGCAGATCTGCTGGTCATACCGCATGGCGGCTGCGTGACCCGGTGTGGTGCTACGCCCTGAGCATCCTGCTCAGCGCCGGGGTGGGCATGGCCCTGCGCGTCGTCGCAGCAACCACGGGCGTGGACCTTGTCGATGACGGATACCTGCCCACCACGCGGGGTGGCCAAGTCGGCCTTCTGCTCAAGCACCTGACCCTGCCCCTCGCCGTGTGGCTGCTGCACGGGCGACGGCGCACTGGCCGGGGTGCGGGCGCTAGGGCTGGGCCGGCCAACCGGCACGCTGCCTGTCGCAGTGGCCGCCGCCGTGTGTGGTCTGTTGCTGGGCGCCAAGGGCGTGCTCGCACTCGTCATGACCGAACATCCGGGACTGATTTCAGCCCGCTTGGCGGGCGCGCCGGACCCTCTTGCCCAAGGCAGCGCCGTGCTGTCCGAGTGGAGGCTGGTCGTGCTGCTGTTGACCACTGGGCTGGTCATCGGGTTCGCCGAGGAACTGCTGTTTCGCGGCGTTGCGTTCGCGGCGTTGCGTGAACGGGTCGGAGTGCGGATCGGGCTGCCGGTCAGCGCTGTCGTGTTAGCCCTCGTCCACCCGCAGACGGCATGGCGTTCGCCCTGGCAGCAGGATTCTCCTCGCGTGGCTGTACCACCGCAGCGGATCGCTGTGGTCGGGCATCGCTGTGTACGCCATCAACAACATCACCACGATGCTCGCGCTCGCTGCAGCGGTGACGAAATCGTGAACGCCGCGGGCATGCGGGACCTACATGGCCTGCCGCCCACCATCAGCGTCGAACGGGCCGGCGAGATCCTCGGCATCAGCAGGCGCAGCGCCTACCGCGCCGCGGCCGCAGGGCAACTACCAACCCTCCGGCTCGGCCGCGCATCCTCGTGCCAACCACCATCTTGCTCCGGCTCCTGGGTGCGCTTGATGAAGCGGGCTCCTCCCCGACGGGTATCGGCCAGTGAGGTTGTCCACAGGTCCTATTGGGGTTTCCGCCACACGCGGCCGCGGAGTGCCAGCCTGCACCGGGCTGGTGGCCAACTGGTTGAACCTCCTTGCAAGGCTCTCCATGATCACAAGAAGTGCCCCACGAGACCTGGGTCGACCGTCGCCGCAACTGTACGCCGACCTGCTCGCCAACGGCCGCATGCAGCGCGCGGGCGGGCTGTCGCCGACGTCGGTGCGTCGCATCCAGGCGATGCTGCGCAAGGCACTGCGCGACGCCATCCGCTGGGGTCGTGTCGAGCACAACGTGACTGATCTCGCCGACCCGCCACCCGCCAAGGTCGCAGCGGCGTCGCGCCGGCGAAGTATGACCACGTGGGGTGAGGATGACGTGCGGTGGTTCCTCGCCGCCTTGGAGTCGCACGCCCTCCACGCCATGTGGACGTTTGCCGCCACGACCGGTGTGCGCCGCTCGGAGCTGCTCGGTATCCGCTGGTCTGATCTCAACCTGAAGAGGGGACGGCCACCATCCGGCAGATCGTCATCGACGGTCCTGGGGGTTACCGCCTCGAACGCGACCAGGAGAGCGTCCCCTCTGGGCGCACCGCGCACCTCAGCGCTCGCACGGTAGCCGTGCTCCAGGCGCACGGCATCGCACAGGACGAGGCAAGGGAGGCGGCCGGGCCGGCGTGGAAGGACCACGACCTCGTGTTCCCGCGTGGCGACGGCATCTGGTGGAACCCGCCGGCGATCTCCTTGTCCTTCGCGCGCGCGGTCAAGGCTGCCGGCGTCAATCCCAAAGTCGTCTCCGAGCGGCTCGGTCACAGCTCCGTGGCCTTCACGCTCGACACCTACGCACACGTCATGCCCGGCATGCAGGCGGAGTCCGCAGAGCTGTTCGACCGGCTCGTCTTCGGCGTCGCCGAGGCGAGCAACGACAACCAGGAGGAAGACCAGTGACCGTCATCCGTGATCGCACAACGAGAAACGCGCCGCCCCGACGAACCGGAACAGCGCGCTGACCTGCGACTTCGTGGAGAGCGGGTGAGGGGAATCGAACCCCCGTTGCGAGCTTGGGAAGCTCGTGTTCTGCCATTGAACTACACCCGCGGGAGCGGCCAGCATGATACGGCGCGGGCTGCGAGCGGGCCAGTCGGAGACCGCCGGCATCAGTCTGCGGCGACGCCGCCGACGGCTCAGGCGCCGGTGCCGCGGAGGCCACAGATAGCCGCCGCGGTTCTTGGCCAGGTACCGCTGGTGGCAGTCATCCGCGTCGTAGCAGCCGCCCCGGCTCAGCCGCCCGGGCGGGCCACCACCTGCTCGGCGTCGAGGATCGTGGTGGCGTAGCCCTGCTCGGTGAGGAAGCGCTGGCGGTTGGCGGCGAAGGACTGATCGACGGTCTCGCGGCACACCGCGGCACACCACCGTGTAGAAGCTGGCCTGCCCGCCGCCGGCTTGGGGCGCAGGATCCGCCCGAGGCGGTGCGCCTCCGCCTGTGGGCTGCCGAACGCGCCGGAGATCTGGACGGCCACGTTCGCCTCCGGCAGGTCGACCGCCGGTTTGAACGTGACCTCACGATCCCGCATGGACGCGCACCAGCGTCTCGACGTCAGCGTCCGCCCGACGTTCGGCGCTCCGGGCCTCCTCTAGGATGTGGCCCCCACGACCCGCCCACCCCGGGGGTCGGTCACGGCCAGCCCGGCGGCGCGACCGTACGCGGCGGCACGACCACCCCCCGGCGAGGAGGCGCCACGCGATGATCCTGTCGGACCGCAGCATCCGCGAACAGCTCGAGGCCGGCCGGGTCAAGGTCGATCCGCTCGGGCCGGACGCGATCCAGCCGTCGAGCGTCGACGTCCGGCTGGACGCCAGCTTCCGCGTGTTCGCCAACCACCGGTACCCCTTCATCGACGTCCGCCAGGACCAGCCCGATCTCACTGAGCTCGTCGAGGTGGCGGAGGACGATGAGGCGTTCATCCTGCACCCCGGAGAGTTCGTGCTTGGCAGCACCTACGAGCGCGTGGCGCTGCCCGACGACCTCGTCGCGCGCATCGAGGGCAAGTCGAGCCTGGGGCGGCTGGGGCTGCTCGTGCACGCGACCGCCGGCTTCGTGGACGCGGGGTACGACGGCTGGTTGACGCTGGAGCTGTCGAACGTCGCGAACCTCCCGATCGCGATCTACCCCCGCATGAAGATCGGCCAGCTCGCCTTCTTCCGGCTGTCGACGCCCGCCGAGCGGCCGTATGGCAGCGCGGAGCTGGGCAGCAAGTACCAGGGACAGCGGGGCCCCACCGCCAGCCGCTACTTCGAGAACTTCCCGACCCAGCCGGCGTGACGCTCCGGCGTGACCGCTCCGGTGTCGGCGCGCCACACACGGGGGTAGGC
>JALZLC010000335.1 GCA_030858885.1 Actinomycetota bacterium | reverse complement strand
CCGCCCTCGCCGGGGTCCAGCCATCGCACGGCGAACAGGTCCTCGTCAGCTGGACTCATGCGCTCAGGGCAGCAGCGCCTGGGGCTGCAGCGCCACAATCCCCGTCGCCCCCAGCGCGCGCAGGTCGCCCAGGCGCGACCAGAACTCGTCGGCGAGCACGACGAAGTGCACGGCGACCAGATCCTGCCGGCCGGCCAGGGGCAGCACCGTCGGCGACGCCAGCCCCGGGAAGACCGTGCGCAGGTCGTCCAGGCGTTCACGCGTCACGTGCAGCATCACGTAGCGGTGCCGGCGGGCGGCCAGCACCGACTCGATCCGCAGGCCCAGATCATCCAACGCGGACGTCTCGCCGCGCCGGACGAACAGGGCCTGGCAGGACTCGATGTGTTCCAGCACCCGCAGGCGGTTGGTCATCAGGCTGGTGCCGGTCTCGCGCAGGTCGACGATGGCGTCGGCGAGGCCGGCGGCGCAGACCCCCTCCAGCGCCCCACCCATCGCCACGACGGTCACGTCGATCCCCTTGGCGGCGAAGAACCGCCGGGTCACCTGCGGCAGGTGGGTGGCCACGACCGCGCCGGCGAGGTCTTGGACCCCCTTGCGGCCGTCGTCGTCACGGCTGGCCACGACCAGGTCAGAGCGGCTGAAGTCAAGCGGCAAGGCCAGCAGCTCGGTCAGGTCGTACTCGTCAACGATGTCGGTGGCCAGGAACGCGGCATCGAGCTGACCGGCGGCGAGGGCGGCGGCGGCATCACGCGGTCGCATCTCGATGAGCTCCATGCCCTCGACGGCGGCGATGGAGCCGCCGCCATGGAGCATCGACGTGGTGTAGCCGGCCGACGACAGCAGGGCCAGGCATTCATCGCGCAGCCGCCCCCGCGAGGGCACCCCGATCCGCGCGGTGGTCACGCCGACCGCCCGCCGGTTGGCTCACCGCGGCGAGCGGCGAGCTCGTCGAGCACGTTGCGCAGCTCAACCCCGGCGCCCACCAGCCCCGCGAGCGTGTGAAAGATCAGGTCGGCTGCCTCGGCCGCGGTCCGGTCGGTGTCGACCGGCTCCCGGCCGAGCTCCAGGCACAACTCGAACGCCTCTTCCATGATCTTACGCCGGGCCAGCTCAGAGTCGGCGAGCAACGCCAGCGAGTACGAGCCCGCTGGCCTTTGCTGGAGGCGGTCACGCAGCACCGTCTCCACCTCGGCGAGCACATCCACGGGGGCGCTACGTGCCGATGTCGTACGACGCCAGGTAGTGCTGCTGCTCGGGGGTGAGCGTGTCGATGCCGCGGCCCATCGCGGCGAGCTTCAGGCGGGCGACGTCGGCGTCGAGCTCGGTTGGCACGTCGTAGACCTTTGGCGTCAGCTGGTCGGCGTTGGCCACGAGCCACTCCACCGCCAGCGACTGGTCGGCGAAGCTCATGTCCATGACCGCCGCGGGGTGACCCTCGGCGGCGCCGAGGTTGACCAGGCGCCCTTCTGCCAGCAGCACGATGCGGCGGCCGTCAGCCAGCTCGAACTCCTCGGCGTTGGCGCGGACGCCACGGCGGTCGACCGACAGCTTCTCCAGCGCCACGATGTCGATCTCGACGTCGAAGTGGCCCGAGTTGCAGATGATCGCCCCATCCTTCATCGCCTCGAAGTGCTCGCGGCGCAGCACCGAGGTGTTGCCGGTCACGGTGACGAAGATGTCACCCACCGGGGCTGCCTCGGCCATGGGCAGGACCTCGTAGCCCTCCATCGAGGCCTCCAGAGCCCGGATCGGGTCGACCTCGGTGACGACGATCTGGGCGCCCATGCCCTTGGCGCGGCTGGCAACCCCGCGGCCACAGTAGCCGAACCCGGCCACCACAACGGTCTTGCCGGCGATGAGGACGTTGGTGGAGCGGATGATCCCGTCCAGCGTCGACTGGCCGGTGCCGTAGCGGTTGTCGAACAGGTGCTTGGTTGGGGTGTCGTTGACCGCGATGATCGGGTAGCGCAGCGCGGAGTCCCGCTCCATCGCCCGCAGGCGGATGACGCCGGTGGTGGTTTCTTCGGTGCCGGCGAGCACCTGACCGGCCTGCTCGGGCCGCTGCGACAGCAGGCGGTTCACCAGGTCGCAGCCGTCGTCCATGGTGATGGTGGGCTGGGCGTCAAGGGCCGTGTCGATGTGGCGGTAGTAGGTCTCGTTGTCCTCAGCGCGCACGGCGAAGGTGGCGATGCCGTACTCAGCGACCAGCGCCGCGGCCGTGTCGTCCTGGGTCGACAGGGGGTTGCTGGCGACCAGGGTCACGTCGGCGCCGCCGGCAGCCAACGTCCGCATCAGGTTGGCCGTCTCGGTGGTGACGTGCAGGCAGGCGGCGACGCGCTGGCCCGCCAGAGGCTGCTCGGCGCTGAAGCGTTCCCGGATGGCGCGCAGCACGGGCATGGACCGCTCGGCCCACTCGATCCGGGCGCGTCCCGTGGCGGCGAGTGAGAGATCGGCAACGTCGTGAGCAACGAGATCGGGCATGGCTACAGGCACCTCGACAGACGCATCGGCAGAGCAAGACAGAGACAGAACTGGTCTCCGGTCAGCATAGCCCAGGCCCGGGGCGGCTCCGTCGGCCCGGAACTGTCCGTGCGGGCCGGTCCGACGATCTACCGAGGCTGGTCAGGGAATCGATCCCAGTAGCGCGCGCACCAGCGCCGCCAAGCGGGGACCACCACTGCGACCGACCTCGAGGACCTCGGCGTGGTCGGTGCTGGTCCCCCCCTGTCGGTGGACGTTGGTGATCAACGACAGGCCCAGCACGGCCAGGCCCTGGGCCCTGGCTTCGATCACCTCCGCCACGGTCGACATCCCCACGGCGTCAGCACCCAGGCCGCGCAGCATCGCCACTTCGGCAGGCGTCTCGTAGGAAGGTCCCGCCAGCCCGGCGTAGATGCCCTCCACCAGCCGCTGCGAGGTCTGTTCGGCCACGTCGCGGGCGAGGTCGCGCAGCCGGGGGTCGTAGGCGTCCTTCATGTCGATGAAGGCGGGGGAGCCGCCGCGCCCGATCAGCGGATTGGCGCCGGACAGGTTCAAATGGTCGCTGATCGCCAACACGTCGCCGGGCTGGAGATCGGAGCGCAGGCCACCGGCGGCGTTGGTGACGATGAAGGTTTCCACGCCAACGTCGGCGGCAGCCCGTACGCAGGCTGTGACGTCGCGCACGCCAACGCCCTCGTACAGGTGCACCCTGCCCTGCTGCACCAGCACCGGCACGCCGGTGAGCTCACCCGCGATGAGCCGGCCGGCGTGACCGGGCACGGTGGGTGCTGGCAGCCCGATCTCGCCAAAGTCCATCACCTGCGGGTCGGCGACCTCGTCGGCCAGCGCTCCCAGCCCCGAGCCCAGCGTCAGCAGGACCCGGGGGCGCACGTCGCCGAGCCGGTCGCTCAGGCTCACCGCCGCTGCTGTCACAGATACCGCCTCACTGCCTGAGGACCGCTCACCCGGGGTGTGGCTCGGGTCACGCCAGCGCGGCCTTGAGCCGGTCGATGGATGGCACCGGGGTGGGGTCGCGATCCAGCGCCAGCGCGGTGTAGACGCTGACCAGGTCACCTTGCAGCACCAACGACGCCACCCGCGCCAGCGGTGAGGTCCCGGTCGCGATCAGCTGCTCCTGCCACGCGAACCGCTCGTCCAGCAGGGCAGCGGTGATCTCGAACCGCCGGCGCACCCGAGGATGCTCACCGTCGAGGTCCCGCAGGCAGATCAGCCCCCCGGCGCCGGACACGGCGCCAGGCTCCTGCCAGGCGACCACCTCGTTGTGGTCAGCCTCCGGCAGCTCACCCCACATGGCTGGCAGCTTGGCGTTCTCCGCCAGCTGGCACTTCAAGCGGTAGGCCGCCACAGCACCAAGGCCCTGTCCACCGAGCAGTAGCGGCGCACCGGAGCCGGCCAGGCCCTGGGCCAGGCGCTTGGCGGGGTTGGCGGCCGCTGGCACGTCGCGACCGAGTGCCTCGGCCGTGCTGGCCAGCTCCTCCACCGCCTCGTCGATGCCGTCGTCGATACCCAGTGCCACCAGTACGGGCACCAGCAGGTAGCCCAGCGAATGGCGCGGCTGCCCGCCGCCCGGCACCCGCACGCAGGCCACGCCTTCGGCATCGCAGTTGGCTGCCAGTGTCCCGCCACTGCTGATCGCAAAGCGTGCAGCCCCCCGGCGGCCAGCCTCCTGGAACGCCGATAACGTCTCTTCGGTGTTGCCCGAGTACGACGTCGCGACGACCAACGTGCGCGGCCCCACAAAGGCCGGCAGGCCGTACCCCTTGTGCACCACGACCGGCCACGGCGCCCGCCTGGCGGTCAGCTGGCGCAGCACGTCCCCGCCGATCCCCGATCCACCCATACCCGTGACCACCACCGCATCGACGTCGGCGAGATCGATCCGCAGGTCGGCCAGTTCGCGGGCGTGGGCCCACTGGCGGGAGGTGGCTTCGACGTCGCCCAGCGCATCCGACTCGTCGGCGGCGGCATAGCCGTCGAGGTGATCCAGGTTCACTTCTTGGATCCGCGAGCCTGTGGTCGGGTGGCTTCCTCGATGAGCATGACCGGGATGTCGTCGCGGACCGGATAGTGCCGGCCGCACTGGGTGCAGATGATCACGTGCCGGCGATCCTTGTATTCGATCGCGCCTCGGCACGCGGGGCACACCAGCAGGTCGATGAGTGCGGCATCGACGACCATGGCAGTCTCCTCAGGTTCGAATGGTTGCCAGGACCTCGTCGCGGACCTGCTCCATCGCGTGGGTGTCGCGGGCCTCGACGTTCAAGCGCAACAGTGGCTCGGTGTTGGAGGGTCGCACGTTGAACCACCAGCCGTCGCCGTCGATCGTCAGCCCGTCGGTCCAGTCGGCCTCCCCGCGCTGGGCGAAGGCCTCGGCGACACGCTCCAGCGCGAGGGTCTGGTCGGTCACCGTCGTGTTCAGCTCCCCCGACTGGGCGTAGCGGTCGTAGGGCGCGACCAGCTCCGACAGCGCGCCACCGTGGCGTGACAGGGACTCCAGCAGCAGCACGGCGGCGATCAAGCCCGAGTCGGCGCGGAAGTTGTCGCGGAAGTAGTAGTGGCCGGAGTGCTCGCCGGCGAACAGGGCGCCGGTGTCCTTCATGACGGCCTTGATGTAGGAGTGACCGACCCGGGTGCGCAGCGGATGTCCTCCGGCAGCCTCGATGGTTTCCGGCACGACGCGGGAGCAGATGAGGTTGTACAGCACCGTCGAGCCAGGGCTGCGCTCCAGTAACGCCCTAGCGATGAGCGCGGTGAGCAGCGACGGGTTGACCGGCCGGGCCAGCTCGTCGATGCAGAACACACGGTCGGCGTCACCGTCGAAGGCCAGGCCGAGGTCGCAGCCGTGTTCGGTCACCGCGCGCTGCAGGTCGACCAGGTTGCGCGCCTGCATCGGGTCGGGCGGGTGGTTGGGAAAGGTGCCGTCGAGCTCGAAGTACAGCGGCATCAGCTCGACCGGTAACCCTGAGAACACGGCGGGGACCACCAGGCCGCCCATCCCGTTGCCGGCGTCCACTGCGACCGTCAGCCGGCGCAGCGCGGTGGTGTCGACGAAGCCGCGCACATGCTCGGCATACTGCCCGAGCAGGTCAGCCGTACGGTGCGCACCCTCCTGTCGGGCGACCGGAAAGGAACCGTCCTGCGCACGATCCCGGATCTGGAGCAGCCCCGTGTCGACGCCGACGGGCTCGGCGCCCGCGCGGCACAGCTTCAGGCCGTTGTAGGAGGCGGGATTGTGGCTGGCGGTCCACATCGCACCTGGTAGTCCCAGGCGACCCGAGGCGTAGTACAGCAGGTCAGTGGAGGCCAAGCCGAGGTCGACGGTGTCCACGCCCTGCGCGCGGACCCCGGACATGAACGCCTCGGACAGCTCGAGGCCGGAGGGCCGCATATCGCGGCCGACGACGACCGCCTCGCCGTGCAGCTCGATGGCGGCCGCCCGGCCGAGGCGCTCGGCCGTTGCGGTGTCCAACTGCTCGCCGACGATCCCCCGCACGTCGTAGGCCTTGAAAATCGGACCGAGGTCGAGCACTGCCGGCGATCCTACTCGCCGCAACGACGGGGACGACCGCGCGTTGAGACGGCGCTGGGTCCGTCGAGGCAGACCCGGCGCCGCGGATGGTCCGGGTTCGCCGCTAGCGAGTCGCCTTGGTCAGGACGTCGGGCAGGGTGATGACCGCTCCAGCGTCGCGGTCGGTCCACCACCGGTGCTCGCAGTTCCGGCAGTGCGCGAAGTGCACCGGGCCACCGTTGAGGGTCAGCGCAACCAGCACCAGGTCGGCCGACGTGCACTTCGGGCAGTCATCCATGGGGGCGATCTCCTGCGAGGGTTTCGTCGTTCCTTAGGTATCGGCTGCCACAGCGTCGACGCACATGGCCATCAGGGATGGTCGCGGCATCCTTTTTGTACCATTTTCTGCTCTACCGAGACGAGCCGGGCAGGGGTGGCTGGTCGCTTGGCACTAGCCTCGTTCGTCGCGACGTCGACGAGAACCTGCCGCGTCGATGGCCACCACCACACCCTCGGTCGTCTGGTCGACGGGAATCGTCAGCTGGCCGGGAAGCGGCAGCGGCGCAAGGTCGCGGCTGGGGATGGGCCGGGGTCGTGTCGCCGGGGGCGTGCCCGGAGTCTGCTTGCCGTACATCTGCGCCGCCAGTCGCGGCAGGTCGGCGGCCAGCTGCGCGTAGCGACTGACACCGGCCGACGGGGACGCCAGCTCGTCAGCCAGGCCCTCCGCCGCCGCTTGGCGACGCGCGGCGGCCTCGGCCGCCCGGTCACGGGCTGATGGCTCCACCACGACCGGGCTCGCGGTCCGATCGTCGACCCGTTCCCAACCGTTGGGCACGACCAAGTTGTCAGCATGGTGTGGACAAAGGTCGTACAGCGATACGTCCGGTGTCGGCGCCAGTTCCAACAGCCAGGCCTGCCTGGTGGCGTAGCGGTACGACAGGGAGGCGGCAGCCGGCCAGCCGCAACCGGTCCGGGTGCAGGAACGCAAGGTGTTCGCCATGGCGCCAGACCGTAGAGCACCCCCCGTCCGAAACTCGGGATCTGTCCCCGCGGTCTGCATGGAGCGAGGCGGCAGGACAGCAGGCGGCCTACGCTCGTCACATGCGCGGTGACCGGCCTGCGGCCGGCGACCGGCACGGTCGCGGCTACCGGGCAGACAACGATCGGCGTCGTCGCCCCGCCGACGGCTTCCGAGTGCGCGACGCCGCCCGCTTCGCCCAGATCGTCGAGGAGGCCGTCTCCACGTTGCCGGCCCGCTTCGCCGAACCAGTCGGGGCGGCCGAGATCACGGTGGCCGCCGTCCCGCCGGCATCGCCCTCGTTCGCCGGCCAACCGCTGGCCGGCCACCCGCCGCTGGCAGACTTCTCGGCGAACCGGCTGACGGTGTACCGGCGTGCGTTGGAGTCCCGCGCGGAGGGCCGCGGCGAGCTGGTGGCCGTGGTGCGTGTGGCCGTGGGCGAAGCCGTCGCGCGGGCACTGGGCATCGACGACGACCTCGACGACCTGTTCGACGACGACTGGTAGCCGGTCAACTTCGCGAGCCGGCGCCTTGGGCGGAGGTGTCCGGCCCGGACGGCGCTGGCCGGCTCGGGCCTGGCGCCGGCACGCTCTCGGTCGCCTCGACCGGAGACGTCCCCGGCGCGCGCGTGGCCAGGCCAGGGTCGAGG
>JALZLC010000313.1 GCA_030858885.1 Actinomycetota bacterium | reverse complement strand
TGTCAGGTCCGCTCAAGGAGTGCGATCGCCTGGCAGGCCATCCCCGCTCCCCTGCCGATCGCGCCGAGCCCGTCGGTGGTGGTGGCCTTGACGCTGACGGTGCCCGGCGCCACGCCGAGCAGGGTCTGCACGGCGTCGGCGATGCGGGTGCGATGGGTGCCGATGCGAGGACGCTGCGCGATGATCGTCACGTCGACCGACATCACCGACCAGCCGGCCATGGCCACCCGGCGCACCGCCTCCTGGACGAAGACCGACGAGGGCGCGTCGGCATAGCGCGGCTCGTCCGTCCCGAACACCGTGCCCATGTCGCCGAGGGCGGCAGCCCCCAGCAGAGCGTCGACCACGGCGTGCAGCACGACGTCGGCATCACTGTGGCCCGAAAGGCCTTGCTCGTCCGGCAGCAACAATCCGCCGAGCACCAGGGGCCGGTCACGGTCGTCGGAGAAGGCGTGGACGTCCACCCCCTGACCGACGCGCATCACAAGCGGTCACCTGCCAGCAGCCGTTCGGCGAAGGCGAGGTCAGTGGGGAAGGTGACCTTGATGTTGCTGCGCTCACCCTCGATGAGGCGCACGCGGCCTCCGGCGCGCTCAACCAGCGAGAGATCATCGGTGGCGGCGTCGGCCGACGGGGCGATGCGCGCGTGCACGCGGTCCAGCGTGACGCGACCGAACACCTGCGGAGTCTGCACCGCCCACACCCCGCGTCGGTCGACGGTGCGCAGGACGACCTGGCGAGTGGAGTCGACCAGCTTCAGCGTGTCGGCGACGACCAGTCCAGGGGCGACCGCATCCCAACCGGCGGTCAGCGAGGCGACGGTGCGGTCGATCAGGCGCGGCGACACCAGCGGGCGGGCGGCGTCGTGGACGGCGATGACGCGGCTGTCGCGCGGGCAGGCAGATAGTCCCGCCGACACCGAGCTCTGCCGGGTCGGTCCACCTTCGCACAGCGCAGCGTCCGGCCAGCCGGCGGAGCTCAGCAGCGCCGCGGCCGGCGTCACATCCGCGCCCATCGGCAGTACGACCACCAGGTGGTCGACACTGGTGGCGGCGCGCAGTGCCCTGGCGGCGTGCACCAGCAGCGGTTCACCTGCGAGCTCCACCAGCGCCTTCGGCCGGCCCGTGCCGAGCCGTTCGCCGGCTCCCGCGGCCACCAGGATGGCGGTGGTGGTCACGCAGCCTCGCTGGGTCGGTTGAGCCTGGTGGGCTCTGGGCTGTTGATCGCCGTGGCGAAGACCATGCGCCCGTTGGGGTTGGACAGGATGCTGGTCACCTCTACCGTCACCTCGACGCCCTGGCGGTCGCGGCCGCCCTCCACCACGACCATCGTGCCATCCGACAGGTAACCGACGCCCTGGTTGCGCTCGCGACCGGGCTTGACGACGCGCACCTCCAGCCGGTTGCCCGGCAGCACCGGTGGGCGAAGGTGTTCGGCGAGCGCGTGCAGGTTGAGCACCTTGACGCCCTGGACCTCGGCGACCCGCCCCAGGCTGCCGTCCACGGTGAGCAGACCGGCCTTATGGTCACGGGCCATGGCGATCAGCTTGGCGTCGACGGCTTCGATCTCCACATAGTCACGGTCACTGACCTCCAGGGCGACGCCCGAGGAGCGCTGCAGGGCCCCGAGCACATCCAGGCCGCGCCGGCCCCGGCTACGGCGCTCGGCGTCACCGGCGTCGGCCAGGCCCTGCAACTCGTAGAGCACGAACTGCGGGACCACCAGCGTGCCGTCCAGGAAGCCGGCACGGCAGACGTCGACCAGGCGCCCATCGATCAAGGCGGAGGTGTCGACCAGCTTGGTGCGGGCGCCTCCGCTCGGCGACGTCACATCCAGCCGGCCCGTGACCCCGAGGGAACGCATCAAGTCGCCGCCGCGAGCTGCGCCGACGCGGATGCCGAAGGCGACCAGGACCAGGGCGACCAGGACGGCGACCGCAACGGTGAACAACTTCGGCCCGAACAGCAGTAGCGGCCAGGTCAGCGCAGCCGCGGTCACCAGACCGAGGATGGCGCCGAGAGTGGCGGCCAGCAGCTCATGGGATGACACCGACCGCAGCCGGCGCTCCGCAGCGTCGATGCGTCCGAGGACGAAGCGCCCCGCGATCCCGCCCACGACGTAGCCGATGCCGGCGCCGAGCAGCGTGACCAGCAGGCTGGAACCCCCCACCGGGCCAAGGCTGAAGGCGGCCCCGGTGGCCAGGACGACCACGGCGAGGCGCACGAGCTCGACGAAGGTCGAGCCGATCGTCGATGTGTCTGGCCGCATCGCTTCCCCCGTCCTCCTCGGGCGGGGAAGCCGCCGCGAAGACATGGTCGTCTCGGCGCGCTCCCGGCGAGTCGCTACTCGGAGAGCACCTTGTCGATCAGTGCTTCGGTTGCTTCTTCACTCTTCTTGACCGCCGCCGACAACTCCGACACCAGGATCTGCATCGACTTGGTCAGCATCCGCTTCTCGCCAGCGGACAAGCCCTTCTCCTGCTCCCGCAGCGCCAGGTTGCGCACGACCTCGGCGACCTGGAAGATGTCGCCGCTCTTCAGCTTCTCGTAGTTGGCCTTGAAGCGCCGCGACCAGTTGGTCGGCATGGACCCGTCACGCGCCTTGAGAAGCTCGAAGACCTCATCAACCTGCTGCTTGGAGACCACGTCGCGCAAGCCCACCTCGTCGGTGGCGTCAGCGGGGACCATCAGGGTCAGGTCGCCGTAGGTCAATCGCAGTACCAGGTAGTCACGTTCCTCGCCAGCCAGGTTGCGTGTTTCCCGCTTCTCGATGACCGCCGCACCATGGTGTGGATAGACAACGGTGTCACCAACCCGGTAGCTCATGAACCAGTCCCTCGACGTGCGCCAGCCCACGGGTATCAAACCATGACCGGGGGGCGGCACTATTGGCTATGGAAGCCGAGCATAACACGCCTGAACCGCCGACGCGAGACGAAACTGCTGGTCAGCGCATCATCGACGGCCTCTTGGGCTGACCGTTAGCCCGGGATCCAGCGCTCAAGCAGCGCACATATCAGTGGTTGTAGCGGTCCATGACGGCCGACTCCGCAAGGCGGGACAACCCCTCGGAGATGGAGCGCGCTCGCGCTTCGCCGATGCCCTCCACCTCGTCGAGGTCGCCGAGGCTGGCATGGAGCAGGCGCTGCAGCGACGAGAAGCGCTCCACCAGCCGGTCGGCGGCTTTTGCGGGCAAGCGGGGGATGCGCGACAGCTGCCGATGGCCACGAGGGGTGACCGGACTCTCCAGGCCACCGTCGGTCAGCGAGAAGCCCAGGACGTCAGCCAGGGTCCGCAGCTCCAGGAGCCGCTCTGCGGGGATTGCTCCCAGCTCGTTGAGCACCGATTCCAAGCGCTTGCGCCGTGTGGGCTGGTAGTCGCGTACCACCAGCGAGCGCTCGCTTTCCACCGAGTCCATCAGCTCGTGCAGCTGCAGCTCCAGCAAGCGCCCGTCGACGCCGAGCTCAGCAACGTAGGCCGTGATCTCGTCGGCGATCCGGCGGACCATCTCGGCGCGCTGCAGCACGGTGAGGACATCTCGCACCGTGACGACGTTCTCGATCTCCAGCGTCGACAGCGCGGCAGAGACCTCGTCCAGTCGGCTGCGGTAGCGCTCGAGGGTGGCCAGCGCCTGGTTGGCGCGGACCAGGATCGAGGAGATGTCCTCCAGCACGTGTTTGGTGTCATCGACGTAGAGGCTGACGATGCGCATGGACTCGCTGACGCTGATGACCGGCTTGCCGGTCTGACGTGCTGTCCGCTCAGCGCTGCGGTGGCGGGTGCCGGTCTCCGCGGTGGGCACACCGGGATCGGGCACCAGCTGCACGTTGGCGAACAGGATGCGCTCCGCCTGATCGTCAAGGATGATCGCGCCGTCCATCTTGGCGACCTCAGACAGGCGCTGAGCGCTGAACTTGGCGTTCAGCTTGAAGCCGCCGGACACCAGCTTCTCGACCTGCTGGGAGTCGCCAAGGACGATGATCGCGCCCTTGCCGGACTTGATGATGCGGTCGATGCCCTCGCGCAGGGCGTTGCCGGGGGACACCTTGCCCAGCACGGACAGCACGCGGTCATCCCGTGATGCCACCCGGTTCGCTCCTTGGCTCGGCGGGGTCTGCTCCGGCTGCGGTGTGCGGTGGGGATCGATGCAGGGGTGATCGTGAGCCTCAACCCAGGCCAGCGGCCAGCGCCTCCGACAGGTTTCGGCTGCGATGCAGCTGTAGCTCGAACGCCGGGCCATCATACGCAGCGGGCAGCAGCGCACCGCCGAAACCGAGCCGCGCGGCCTCGGCCAGACGGCGTTCGGTCTGGGTGACCAGCCGCAGCTCACCGGCCAGTCCTACCTCGCCGAG
>JALZLC010000327.1 GCA_030858885.1 Actinomycetota bacterium | reverse complement strand
GCTGCACCGAGCTGTCGGAGCGCAACCTGTCCATCGTCACCGCCCTGGTGCCGGCGATCGGCTACGACCGTTCCGCCGACTTGGCCAAGCAGGCGCTGCGTGAAGGCCGGGCCCTGCGCGAGGTCGTCAAGGAATCCGGGGTCCTGCCCGAGAACGAGGT
Source organism: Actinomycetota bacterium (assembly GCA_030858885.1). The sequence continues at coordinate 5,328 of JALZLC010000327.1, read as the reverse complement.
CGACCGCATCCTTGACACCAAGCGCATGACCGAAGGCGGCGTCCTCTAGCCCGCCCTGGACGCGGGGGATGGCAGTCCGAGGCGCTACTCGCTCCACTCCCAGTCCTCGGTGTTCCAGGTCGAGCCCGCGCTGGTCGCGTTGGCCTCCAGGCCCTCGAGCCCTTGGCGCCGGGCCAGGAGGGTGGGGGTCTGGAACAGGGGGATGACCGGGACGTCTGCGGCGATGAGTGCGTCGGCGTCGTGGAACAGCTCGGCTCGGGTGTCCGGGTCCACCACGCTGTCGCTACGCTCCAACAGGTCGTCGACGTCGCGGTTGCAGTAGCCGGTGAAGTTCAGCTCGCCGTCGCAGCGCCAGATGTCGTTGCCACCGAAGGGGTCGGGCCCGCCGATCCACGCCCACTCGGCGATCTCGTAGTCGCCGCCCGGTAGGCGGTCGCCGAACAGCACGGGTGCGTCGGCGAAGGCCGCTCGCAGCTCCACGCCGACGTCGCGCAGCTGGGCCTGGATGATCTCGAAGAACTCCTGGCGGCGAAGGTCTCCCGACAGCGTCGCGTAGCGGAACGACAGGCGCTGTCCGTCACAGGAGAAGATGCCGTCGTCGCCGCGTTCGCAGCCGGCCGCGGTCAGCAGGCGCAGGGACTCCTGGGGGTCGTAGGCGAGTTCGTCGGCCCAGGTGGGGCGGTACTGCGGCTGGTTGCTCACGTAGACGACGCTGTCGAGCGGCGCCAGGTCGGGATGGACGGGCTGCAGGACCTCACGGGTGATCATGCCGCGGTCGATGCCGTGCGCGATCGCCCGCCGCACAGCAGGCTGGTCGAGCGGCGGATGATTGAGGCTGAACGCAAGGTGCTCCCACGCGGGGCCGGTGTCGACGTCGGAGACCACGCCGGCCATGTTCCCCAGCTGCTCGACGATCGTCGCGGTGGGGCGGGGGTCGATGACGTCGGCCTCTCCGGCGCGCAGCGCCTGTGCGGCGGAGTTCCCCACGGCGATGAAGCGGAAGACGATGCGGTCAAGCGCGGGGCTCTTCCCCCAGTAGCGGTCGTTGCGCACGAGCGTCAGCTGGTTGCCTTGGTCCCACGACTCGAAGGCGAAGGGCCCGTTGGAGGCGGTCAGCTCCTCGTCCCACACCCGGTTGAAGTTCGTCTCGGCGAGCACATGCTCGGGCAGCACCTGGAAGAACAGCTCCCGCCACGCGGCGAAGGGTTTGCGGAAGGTGAAGCTGACGGTCTTGGGGTCAATAACCTCGGCCTCGGTGATCAGCTGGTAGCCGACGCGAGTGGTCATCTCGTTGTCGGGGTCGGTGTAGGTCCGCCAGGTGAACGCGAAGTCGTCGCCCGACACCGGCGTACCGTCGTCCCACACGGCCTCGTCCCGGATCCGGTACGTCACGGTGAACGGACGCTCGGCGACCGTGGCGTCCTCGACGAGCACCGGTTCGTACTCGAAGTCCGGGTTGACGCGGAACGCGCCGAGCAGCACGGGCGCGTTGACCAACAACGGTAGGGTGTTATTCTCGGCCGGCAGGTGGAACGTTGAGGATCTCCGGCTCGGCCTCCAAGGCGAACACGACGTCGCCTCCGCCTCGGTCCGTGGTGTCGGTGTCGGCCGAGGGGGCGGCGCGGCACGCGACGAAGGTCGCGACCAGGCACAGCAACGCCAGCCGCCCGCGCAGCGTGGCGATGGGCAGGCGCGACGGCGCGCTCACGTCGCTGACCCCGCCCGGCCGGCGCCGGCGTCGAGGAGCCCGAGCCGGTGCGCGACGGCGGCGGCTTGCCCTCGGCCCGACACCTCCAGCTTGCGCAGGATGTTGGAGACGTGGACGCTTGCGGTCTTCGCGGAGATGAACAAGGCCTTTCCGATCTCCTGGTTGGTGTTGCCCTCCGCCAGCAGCAACAGCACCTGCTGCTCGCGGGGGGTCAGCCCGAGCTCGTCGGCGGGTCCCGGTTGCGGTGGCTCGGGGCCTTCCGCATCGGTGATGAGGGACACGCGGGTGCGAACGGCGAGCAGCTCGATGGCGTCGCGCAGCGGCGCCGCACCGAGCCGGACGGCTTCGGCGTGCGCCTGGCGCAGCGGCACCGCGGTCTCCTGCGAGCCGGCCTTGGCGTCCGCCAACGCCTCGGCCTGCCGCCAGCGGGCGTACGCGCAGCGATACCCGTTGCCCAGCGACTCCCATCCGGCTGCGGCCTCAGCCCACCGGTCTGGGTCGGACCGGCTTTCGGCACGACTCCATTCGGCCTCGCACAGCTCCAGGTAGGCCCGCGCGGGGGGGGCGTCGGACCGGGCGCCGCGGGCGCGCGTGATGAGCGCCTCCGCGGTGCAGCGGCTCTCAGCGAGTACCGCGTCGCGGCGCAGGGCTCTCGCCGCTGCGATCCGGTCGGCCTCGGCGCGCAAGCCGAGCCACGGCAACCACCCGTTGGCGTCCGCGGGCGATGTCTCGGAGTCCTCGTCGATCAGGCGCAGGGCCTGCGCGACGGCTGCTCGCCCGCCGTCCGCATCACCGCGCCACAGGGCAAGTTCGGCGGTGACGGCGAAAAAGTCTTCGTCGACGTCGCTGCAGCGTCGGCAGGCAGCGAGCGCAGCGTCGGCGGCGGCGAACCGCCCGCGCGCCGTCTCCAGCGTGGCTCGAAGGATATGGAGCAACAGACCCCTGAAACCGGCCGGCGCCAGCGCCAACGCGCCTGCGAGCAATTCCTGCGCGTCGTCCCAATGGCCCAAGTCGAACAGTACGGCCGCGTGGTTGGCGCGCACTCCGCTGTAGAAGACCCCGAGGCCGGCCTGCGAGCTCCGCGCGAGGGCTTCCCCGTAGACCGCCAGGGCCTCCTCCATGCGACCGACCCACGCCAGCACGAACCCATGGTTCATGTAGGAGCGGGCCAGGTCGTCGACGTGGTTGCCGGCCACGGCGAGCGCACGGGCGCGCAGCAGATGCTCGATGCCGGCCTCGACGTCGCCCAGCAACGCCACCACGACGCCGAGGCCGTTGAGCGCGCGTGCTTCGATGTCGCCGGCCCCGACCTGCCGGGCGAGCGCGATGGCTTCCTCGCAGCAGGCGCGGGCGTCGGCGAGGCGTCCGGCCGCCGTGAGCCAAAGTCCATTGGTGGCCAGCAGCCACGCGCGCCCCCGTGGCGGCGCGTCGCGCGGGAGTCGTTCCAACGCGGCCTGGACCTCAGCCCGCCCCGTCCGCACGTCACCCCCCGCAAAGTGGCTCCACCCCAGGCGCTCCTGCAGCACGGCGGCGCGGTCGGGATCGGCTTCGTCCAGCGCCTGTGACAGCAGTTGCGCCGCCTGGCCGTGGTCGCCGTTGTTGCCGGCGGCGTCGGCGGCCCGTGCCAGCAGGTCGACTCTGTCGAGCGGGATGCGTAACGACGGGTCGCGCACGTCGTGCCACAGCTCGGCGGCGCGTGAGAAATGCAGCAGCGCCTCGGCGAAGCCGTACACCCGCTCGGCGGCCAGCCCCGCCTCGACGCGCGCCGGCAGCGCCCGCTCGCTGTCTCCGGCAGCGTCCCAGTGGTGCGCGAGCACGGCGGGCCCGGCCACACCCGCCAGCTCCGGACGGTCGGCCACGGCCTGTGCCAGCGCGGCGTGCCAACGCAGACGGTCGCCCGCGGGCAGCGCGGAGTAGATCGCCTCCTGGGTGAGCGCGTGACGGAAGGCATATGAGCGCCCGTCGGGCTGGGGGAGCAGGAGCTGGTGCTCCACCGCTTCACGGACGCCCGCGAGCAGGGACTCGTCGTCGAGCCCGGCGACGTCGGCGAGCAGCCGATGATCGACGGTGCGACCTGCCACGGCGGCGCGCGCGAGGACGTCGCGTCCGAGGTCGGTGAGCACCTCCACGCGGTCCAGCAGCAGGTCGCGGAGCGTGGGGGGCAGCGCTCCCAGGTCGCCGCGGCGCATGGCGACGAGGAGCTCTTCGGCGAAGAAGGCGTTGCCGTCGGAGCGGGCCAGGATGTCATCCACCACCGCCGCTGCCGGCGGGACGCCCAGCACGCCTTCCAGGAGCGCCTGGACGTCCACGCGGTCGAACCGGGCGAGCTCGAGCCGCTCGACCACTCCGCTGTGGTCGAGCTCGAGGAGGAACGAGCGGAGCGGGTCCCCCCGGCGCAGGCTCTCGGTGCGGTAGCTGCCCGCCAGCATGACCGCGGCGTCGCGCAGATTGCGTGCCAGGAAGACGAGCAACGCACGGGTGGAGCGGTCCGCCCAGTGCAGGTCCTCGATGACGAGCACCACGGGCTGCTCGCCGGCCAACCGCTCGAGCAGCTCCAGCACGCGGACGAACAGCAGGTCCTGTCCGAAGGATGCCTCGGACGGCGAGGCGGCGGCGGCGTCCTCGTCGCCACCACTACCGAGCTCGGGCAGCAGCAGCGCGAGTTCCCGGCGCCCGTCGCCGACGAGCCAGTCCCGCATCGGCCCCGTGTACTGCCTCGTCAGGGGCCGCAGGGCCTCGGACACCGGTGCGTAGGCCGCACCGCCGGCGACCGATAGGCAGGAGCCTCGTAGCACCGCGGCGCCGGCTTGTGCGGCACGGTCGGAGAACTCGGAAAGCAGGCGGCTCTTGCCGACGCCCGCCTCACCGCCGACCAGCGCGCCAGAACTTGCGCCCCCCGATGCCCGGGCTAGCGCAGCCTGGAAGCGGGCCAGATCCTCCACCCGCCCCACGAACTGCGCACTCGACGCGCGACCGCCCATAGCCGTCAGTATGGATGCATCCACGCCGTTGAAAAGGGGGGAGCGCCACGCGTGGCGCGGCGCTCCCCGGTTGTCCTCCACGAGTGTTCAGCTCAGCAGGGCCGCTGGACGGTACCTGGACGGCAGTCGGTTGTGCTCACCGCCGTGCCCGCCGGCTCGGATGCGGGGTCGTTGCCCGCCTCCACCAGGTCGGCCACGCCGACTCCGGGTCCGTCGCCGACGTTGGTACTCGTCTGACCACTGGCGCCACAACCCGTGGCAAGCGCCACCACCAGCAGCACCGCGGCCAACCCCTGCCGCCAGTTCGTCGTCTTCGCCATGACCGGCTCCCATTCCGTTCGCGGGGGCTCCTCCACCCCTGCAGCGAAGGTAAGTCGGCTCAGGACGGCGCCGCATTGGGGAAGATGCCTAGATCGCCCCCCGCCGACCCTTAGATATGGCCACGCGTGCCTCAGCAACCACCGGCGTTTGTCAACCTCACCCGCGTCCTCGCCGGGCAGGTGGCCGCCCTTGACCAGGACCCAGCGCGGCCCGACCGCGGCAACCACCTCGGCGACACCTGGGACCGCCGCGCCGACGCGCCGCTGCGCTAGTGGGCCGCGGCGGGCGGCGTCGGCGTCGGCGGCAGGGACCTTGCAC
>JALZLC010000297.1 GCA_030858885.1 Actinomycetota bacterium | reverse complement strand
AGGCGCGGACGTCACCGCTGTTCGTTCCGGACGACCAGGCCTACGCCAGCCGCCTGCACGACCCCCACATCGACGATCCCGAGCTGAGTCGCATCCCCGACCTTGACGACGAGGAGCTGGCTGCCCTACGCGAGCGATTGTCGGCTCAGGAGGCGCAGGTGTCCGAGTTGCGACGCAGCGTGTTGCACCACCTCGACGCGCTGCAGGCCGAGTTGGTCCGCCGATACCGAGACGGTGCCGGTGACGTCGACGCCGTCGTGGCCTCGGCGGTCCGTCGGCACGGTGGGACCGAAGATCACCAATAGGGGACAATTGGGGCCGGCAACCCGATAGGCTGACGCGACCCATGGTCGCCTCCCAAGCCGTTGCGCTGCTGGATGTCGTTCGCGACGGTGTGCTGGAGTCCCAACACACCGGTCACGTCGTCGTCTGTGATGTGGATGGCGAAATCGTGGCTCACCTCGGGGACGCCGAGCTACCCACCTACGTCCGCTCGGCGGCCAAGCCCTTCCAGGCCCTGGCGACCCTCGATCTGCTCGACGAGGCGGACATCGCGCTTGACGTCAACGGGCTGGCGATCGCCTGCGCGTCTCACGATGGCACCGCCATCCATCAGATCGAGGCCGCACGACTGCTGGCAGAGGCAGGACTGGACGAGACGGCGCTGCAGTGCCCGCCGGCGCTGCCCACCGACATGCCGACCTTACTTGCGCAGCGCGAACCCCAGTCGTTGGCGCACAACTGCTCGGGCAAGCACGCGAGCTTCCTGCTTGCGCACTGCGCCACCGGCGGTGACCCCGCCGACTACCTGCACCAGCAAAGCGCGCTGCAGCGGCGCATCTACGAGCGGCTGGCCGAGGCCACCGCGACGACCCCGACGGGGCCCGGTATCGACGGGTGTGGAGCCCCGGCATGGGTTCTGCCGTTGCGGGGTCTGGCGACGGGATTCGCCCGCCTGGCGGCCGGCCACACGCCGGAGTACAGCCGCATCCGCAGTGCCATGACCTCGAGACCGTCCCTGATCGGCGGCGACGATGCCTTCGACACCCAGATGATGCGAGCCAGCAATCGGGTGGTCGCCAAGCGGGGTGCGGAGGCGGTGCTGGCGGCAGGCTTGGAAGGCGAACGGGCGTTGGGCATCGCCGTCAAGATCGCCGATGGCGGCAAGCGCGCCGACGGGCCGGTGCTTGCCGCGATCCTGGAAGGCCTCGGCGCGCTGGTCCCTCCACCCGTTCGTTATCCCGTGGTGCTCGGAGGTGGCCGGCCGCACGGCGCGCTGGAGGTGCGCTCGGAGGTCACGGCGCTGCTGGGCTGACGCTCGCGAAGACAACGACCGCAGCCCTGCGGCGTGGACGGCCTCGGCGAGTCACGCGTGGCTAGCATGGCCGGTCGGGCCGACGATCGGGAAAACGGATGCAGCAGGACTGGGGCGACGCGCGCCCTTCTGATCGCGCGGGACCGCGGCGGGTCGGATTGCTGTCGGTGCACACCTCGCCGCTGGAGCAGCCGGGCACCGGCGACAGCGGCGGCATGAATGTCTATCTTCTCTCGCTGGCCGGGCGTCTCGCCGCGGCCGGTGTCGGCGTCGACATCTTCACCCGAGCCGCCGGTCGTGACCTGCCCGCCACCGTTGTGACCGCGGATGGTGTCGCCGTCCACCACCTGGAAGCCGGTCCGCCGGGGCTGGCCAAAGATGATCTCGCATCGCACCTGTGCGCCTTCTACCTGGCGCTGGCCGCTCACCCGGCAACCCCTGGCCTGGACCTGCTGCACGGCCATTACTGGATGAGCGGCTGGGTGGGCCGGCTGGCCGCCCGCCGCCTCGGACTCCCGTTGGTGCAGAGCTTCCACACGCTTGGCAGGGCCAAGAACGACACCCTGGCGCCAGGTGACGTTCCCGAGCCGCCGCTGCGCCTGGCCGCCGAAGAGCGGGTGGTCGCCGACGCCGATGCCATCGTCGCGCCGGCGCTCAGTGAGATCGCCACCCTGCGGCAGCGCTACGGTGCCGTGCCGGGCAAGGTGCACCTGGTCGAGCCCGGCGTCGACCTCGACCTGTTCTCTCCCGCGATCGACCGCCACGCCGCCCGCGAGTCGCTGGGAGGCGGGCGCATCGTCCTGTTCGTCGGCCGCCTGCAACCGCTGAAGGCACCTGACACGGCCGTGCGCGCCCTGGCGGCGCTGGACGCGCTGCTGCCCGCGGACGGTGTCCCCACCCGGCTGGTGATCGTCGGCGGCGCCAGTGGCAACGGCAACGGCGTCTCGGATCCGCACAGCCTGCGCCGGATGGCGGCCGACTTGGGCGTGGCCGACCGGGTCGCCTTTCTGGCACCTCGACCTCATCCCGAGCTGGCGCCGCTGTACCGGGCCGCCGACGTGGTGGTGGTACCCAGCCACTCCGAGAGCTTCGGTCTGGTGGCGCTGGAAGCCCAGGCGTGCGGCACTCCCGTCGTGGCCTCCGACATCGGTGGCCTGCGAGCCGCCGTCAACGGCGGGGGAAGGTTGGTGAGGTCACGCGATCCACGTGACTTTGCCGCGGCGCTGCTGCCGTACCTGGTCGACGCCCGCGTCCGGGCCAAGGCTGCCGACGCCGCTCGGCGCCATGCCGCCCGCTTCAGTTGGACCGCCACGGCTCAAGGCACCCTTGAGGTGTACCGCATGGTGCTCCGCCAGCGCCGACTGGCCCTTGACGCCTCAGGCTTGGGCGCCTCGGGCGTGGGCGCCGCTGTTCCTGACGCCGAGGCCCAAGGCGCCTGAGTCGTGGAAGCTGAGCCTGAGATCGATGCCTGGTTCGCCAGTCAACCTGAACTTGACGTCGAGCGCAGCGACGGCTCGGGGGATGAGGCACCGGCCTGGTTCACCCTGCTGCGCGGCGAGCGCAAGCGGACGATCCCGGTCTACCTGGAGCTGGGAGCGCACAACCTGGTGCTGGAGTCGTTCTTCATGGCGACACCCGACGAGCGCCGCGAGGAGGTCTATGCCTACCTGCTGCAGCGCAACCTGCGTAGCTATCTGCTGCGCTTCGCCCTCCACGACGCCGGCGACGTGCTGCTGGTCGGCGTGCTGCCGCGGCACGCAGTCACCGCCGACGAGCTCGACCGGGTGCTCGGCCAACTGCTCACGGTGGCCGACGAGTCGTACTGGCAGGCGATTCGGCTGGGCTTCGGCGGCTACATCGAACGCGAGCAGGCGTGGCGCGCCCGCGTGGGGATGGGCCGCAATCCGATATCGTGACGGCGTCGTCGCATGATCCATCCGCCTCGCCTGGGAGGGTCAGATGACTAGTCCAAGTTCGCCAGCAAAACCGTCCAGTCGGACCATGGTGGGGTGGCCTCGGTTGGCCGATGCTGACACGGACGTCCGAATGTCGGCGCCGGCAACTGGCGCCGCGCTCACGAGTCTCCGCCGGGCAGCGTAGGCTCAACGGCAACGGGTCGGCGCGCTACCGCCTCGAAGTTGCGCGCCCGAGCCCGACGGGCGGGTAGGCCCGCGACCGTCGCGTCGCGGGCCTCCTGCGTGCCGGCTGCGCACTTGTAGCAGCGGTAGCAGCGGAGGGAACAAGATGCACGCGCTGATCGTGGTCGACATGCAGAACGGCTTCCTGCGACAGGGCAACCTCGCCAGCGAGGACTGCCTCGCCGTGCTACCCGCCGTGATTCGCGAGGTGGACGCCGCCCTGTCCGCCGGCCATCGGGTGATCTTCACCGCCGACACCCATGAGACCGATGATCGCGAGTTCGACGTGTTCCCCAGCCACTGCGTGCGGGGCAGCGAGGAAGCCGAGCTCGTCGCCGAGCTGCGCGCCTACCTCGACCACCCCGAGGTGCACCTGCTGCCCAAGCGCCGCTACTCGGCGATGTTCGAAACCGAGCTGGAAGGGCTGCTGCACCGCTTCGATGTCGACCAGGTGCGCATCTGCGGGGTCTGCACCGACATCTGCGTGCTGCACACCACCGCCGATCTGCGCAACCGTGACATCGCGGTCACCGTCGCCGCGGCGGCGACCGCCACCTTCGACGCGCCGGAGCATCCCGCCGACGCGATCCGCGAGCAGTCCTTGGACCACATGGCGCAGATCCTGGGCGCCCGTGTCGAGCGCACCGAAGCGCCCCGTGTCTGACCTGCTGCGCAACCTGCTGATCAAGGCCGGTGAGAACCGGCCGCTGGCCAAACAGGTCACCTCGCGCCGCCTGACCCGGTCGCTGGCCATGCGCTATGTCGCCGGCGAGACCCTCGACGACGGCCTGGAGGTCACCCGCCGGCTGGTGGCACAGGGCAAGACGGTGACGTTGGACTTCCTCGGCGAGAGCGTGACCTCGCAGGACGACGCCAGGGCCGCCGCCAAGGTCATCGTGGAGGCGGTGGGGCGCGTCGGCGACGAGGGACTGCCGGCGGGCGTGTCGGTCAAGCCCACCCAGCTCGGGCTGAAGTTGTCCGAGCAGCTGTGCACCGAGCTGTGCTCCGACGTGGCCATCGCCACCGCCGGCATCGGTGAGCACCTGACCCTGGACATGGAAGGACACGACGTCACCGAGGGCACCGTCACCCTGGTGGAACGGCTGCAGCAGGCGGGCCACGACCACGTCGGCTGTGCCGTCCAGTCCTACCTGCGCCGCACGCGCGCCGACGTCGAGCGCCTGTCGCGCGCCGGTGCCAGCCTGCGTCTGTGCAAAGGCGCCTATGCCGAGCCGGACCAGGTCGCCTACCAGTCGCGGGCGGAGGTCGATGCCAGCTACGCGCAGTGCGCCGACTACCTGCTGGCCCACGGCCGGTACCCGCGCATCGCCACACACGACCACCGGCTGATCGATCACGTCAAGGTGGTGGCCGCGCGGCGCGGGCTGTCTCGCGACGCCTTCGAGTTCCAGATGCTGCACGGGGTGCGCAACAGCTTGCAGGACGCCTTGGTCGCCGACGGGTACCGCCTGCGGGTGTACGTGCCGTTCGGTCATCAGTGGTACCCGTACTTCATGCGCCGTCTCGCCGAGCGCCCCGCCAACCTGCTGTTCTTCCTGCGTTCGTTGCGCGACACCTGAGGGCCGGTTGGCGTTGCGGGCCCGGGGGGCGGGGGTAGTTTGGAAGGGGCTACCGCCTCGAAGAACCGGAGCTGCACCATGACAGGGACCCCGTCCGCCGTCGCCGGCACGTTGACCCGCGAGTTCGAGGCCGCCTGGCGCGACGACACGCCGATTTTCGCCTGCTGCCGTCGGTCGGTGGGCGTGGCCGTCGAGGGGAGCGATGTCCTGGCGGTTGCCACGCTTGACCCGGCGGCCCGGGTGCGCGCCCTGCGCGAGGCCGTGGACGCGCAGCTTCCCGGACACCTGGACACGCACCGCTGCTGCGCCGGCCACCTCGCCGACCTGGCCTTTGACCTGCCCGACCTGCTCGCCCCCGTCACCGGACCGTAGCCGCCGGCTGACCCGGCGGGTCGGCGTGCGGCGGCCGGCTGTGCGAAACGTCCCTGGCATCCGGCGCCAGGCCTCGGCCGCTGTCATCCTCGCGGCGGTGCTCAGCGGGTGCTTCGGCGACGATCTGCCGGTGGTCGAGGTGGAGCGCGTCGGCGCCGGCGAGGTGACCCAGACCGTCTCGGCACCGGCCACCATCGAGCCCGCCGCCGACCAGCAGGTGGCCGCCGGGGTATCTGGGGTCGTCGTGGACCTCGCCGTGCGCGACGGTGACCAAGTCCGCAAGGGCCAAACCGTGCTGCGGCTGTCTTCCGAGCAGGTCGACCTCGCCCGCGAGCAGGCGCGAGCCGCCGAGACGGCCGCCGCGGGAGCTGGCGGCGTCGCAGTCTCGGGCGCCGGCGACCAGACGCTGGCCAACGTGGCGGAGGCGGTTGCCGCACTGGAC
>JALZLC010000289.1 GCA_030858885.1 Actinomycetota bacterium | reverse complement strand
ATGCAGGGGGTGCCCCAACCAGGTGCCGTTCGCGGCGTTCTTGACCAGCCGCGAGTTGAAGGTCGGGCCGAGCACCCACATCAGGGCGTCGCCGACCTTGTCCAGCGCCGGGCGCTGGCCGATCCATCGGGTCAGACGGTGCAGTGCGACGGCCATGGCATCCTCCTCGAGACTCCCGTGTGGATTCGCCACCACGCCGCAGTACTAAACCGCCGCGACCGGATTGCGGCTGTGCCCGCCGCCGTGCGGCGGAGCGGATTCCGCCGTAGCGTCCCCGCCGCCATCGTTCTACAGGAGGCTGCGTGCCACCAGGTCAGCACATGACCGCCGAGGAGTTCCGCCACTACGGCCGCGCGATGGTCGACTGGGTCGCCGACTACCTGCAGCGCGTCGACGACCTGCCCGTGCGGTCGCAGGTGGCTCCGGGCGAGGTCCGCGCGCAGCTGCCGGCGCACCCGCCCGACGACGGAGAGCCGTTCGACCAGGTGCTGGCTGACGTCGACCGGGTCATCGTGCCGGGCCTGACGCACTGGCAGTCGCCCAGCTTCTTCGCCTACTTCCCGGCCAACACCTCGGGCCCGTCGATCCTCGGCGAGCTGCTGTCCGCAGGGCTGGGCGTGCAGGGGATGCTGTGGGCCACCAGCCCTGCCTGCACCGAGGTCGAGACCCTGATGCTCGACTGGATGGCCGAGCTGCTCGGGCTGCCAGAGCGCTTCCGCTCCGATGGCGCAGGGGGCGGGGTGCTGCAAGACAGTGCCTCCAGCGCAACCCTCTGCGCGCTGCTGGCGGCGCGCGAGCGATCCACGGGCGGCAGCGGCGACCCGCCGGCCGGGCAGCTCGTGGTCTACGCCACCTCCGAGGCGCACTCCTCGGTCGAGAAGGCGGCGCGCATCGCCGGCCTCGGCTCGCAGGGCGTGCACCTGATTCCGGTCGACCACAACCACGCCATGCGCCCCGACGCCCTCGACGCGGCGCTGACCGAGGACGTCGCCGCCGGCCGCACCCCGTGCCTGGTCGTGGCGACCGTCGGAACGACCGGGTCCAACGCCATCGACCCGGTCGCCGCCATCGGCGAGATCACCGCCCGGCACGGCGCCTGGCTGCACGTCGACGCGGCGATGAGCGGCATCGCGGCGTTGTGTGAAGAGCTGCGCTGGCTGAACGACGGGCTGGACCGCGCCGACAGCTACTGCGTCAACCCACATAAGTGGATGCTGACCAACTTCGACTGCGACTGCTTCTACGTGGCAGACCGCGAGCCGCTGGTGCGGGCCCTGTCCATCCTGCCCGAGTACCTGCGCAACGTGGCCAGCGACTCGGGCACGGTGGTCGACTACCGCGATTGGCAGGTGCCACTCGGCCGGCGGTTCCGGGCCCTGAAACTGTGGTTCGTCATTCGCCACTACGGCGGCTCGGGGCTGCGCCGCCACGTTCGCGAGCATGTCGCGTTGGCGCAGGAGTTCGCCGACTGGGTACGGGCCGACCGCAGCTGGGAGCTGGCCGCCCCCGCACCGCTCAATCTCGTCTGCCTGCGCCACCGCGACGGCGACGCCGTGACCCAGCAGGTCCTCGAGCGCCTCAACGCGTCGGGGGCGGCGTACCTGACCCACACGCGCCTGGACGGCCGCTTCGTTCTGCGCGTCGCGATCGGCGGGGCCGCCACCGGCCGGGCGCATGTTGAGCGGCTGTGGCACCTGCTGCGTGACACCGCCGACGCCGTCAGCTCGGAGTCCGACCGCTGACCGGCGCCGCGGGTGCACCGCCGGTAAGGTGCGCGCACTGGCTGGTAATGATGTCGGAGGCGCCACGGATGCGGATCGGGATCCTGACAGGCGGCGGTGACGTGCCGGGGCTCAACCCGTGCATCAAGGCGGTCGTCAACCGGGTGGTCGACGACGGCCACGAGGTCGTCGGCATCCGGCGGGGCTGGAGCGGCCTGCTGGACTGCCAGCCCGACAACGAGCAGTCGGTCGCTGCCTGCACCAGGGCGCTGGACTCGTCGGCGGTGCGTACCATCGACCGCACCGGCGGCACGGCGCTGCATACCTCGCGGACGAACCCGGGCCGTGTGAAGGCCGCCGATGTGCCCGAGTTCCTGCGCGACCGGGCTGCCGAGGTTGGGCCAAGCGACTTCACGCCGCACGTGCTCGACGTCCTGGCCAAGCTCGGCATCGACGCGCTGATCCCCATCGGCGGCGACGACACCCTGTCGTACGCGCTACGGATGCACGAGGAGGGTGTGCCGGTGGTGGCCATCCCCAAGACGATGGACAACGACGTCCACGGCACCGACTACTGCATCGGCTTCTCCACGGCGGTCACCCGCAGCGTGTCGTTCATCCACAGCC
>JALZLC010000285.1 GCA_030858885.1 Actinomycetota bacterium | reverse complement strand
ACCTGGAACAGATCGCCAGCCGCCTGACGGAACTCGGGGCGCTCGGTGGCGCGTCGGATCATGGCACCACCAAGGCCCTGTACGCCCACGACCCTGACGGCAACGAGTTCGAGGTCTGCTGGCTGGTGCCGGCCGATCTCATCACGCCCGAGGTGCTGGAAGCGCGGGCCCGCGTCGGCACCCTCGACATCGCCAGCGAGAAGGTGCGATACGGCGCCGATACCCCCGGCGGCATCGGCATCTCCCGCCTCGCGTCCGTCTGAGGCGGTCAGGACGTGGGAACTTCGGGGCCTCGCCGACCGTCGAAGGTGCAGGCGACGGTAGGAACCCGTGATGTGGCTGAGGCTGGTCGTGGTTGCACTCCTCGTCGTTGTCATGGCGGTGCGAGGCGGCGAGGTGGCCATGGCCTCCTGTGCGGGAGGATTCCGGCCGTTGGCCCGGGACGCCGCCCAGGTCTTCGTCGGCACGGTCACCGCCGAGCGTCTGGGCCATACACAGTTCAGGGTCGAGCAGGTGTGGCGGGGACCAGACCTTGCGCCGCAGGTGTGGCTGCTCAGCGGCACTCCTCAGGCGCCGTGGCCTCTCAGACTGGTGGTGAGAGTGGGCGGTTCGGCCGACGTCGATCTTGCGACAGGCCAACGCTACGTGGTGGCCATGGAAGGAGACAGGTTTCGCACCAACGACTGCCTGGTCAGCGAGGCTGACCGGACGTTGATCGCCGCGTTGGCGCCGGAGCGCACCCGGGAGCCGGTGTCGTCGGGCGCGACGGGTGCGCGGCCGCCCTTGAGCCCGCTCGTACTGAACGTGGCAGGGCTGGTCGTGATCGCCGGACTGCTCGTCCTGGGGGTGCGCAGGGCGCGGAGGACGACGAGGTGAAGGGGTAAACGGGTTGGTCGTGGCAGACGCCTTCGGCACGCACGTGCCGGTGTTCCGCGAGCTCACGACGTCTGCGCAGGAGCGGGCCTGGCTCGCCCGGCTCCCGGATCTGGTGACCGAGCTCGAGCGGCGATGGGGCATCGCCACGGGCAGCCCGTACCGCACGGGGGTTGCGGCCTGGACGGCGCCGGCCATCACCGACGACGGCACCCTCGCCGTGCTGAAGGTGTCCTGGCCGCACCGGGAGGCGCGTGGAGAGGCTGAGGGACTCCGCTTCTGGGCGGGTGACGGCGTCGTGCGGGTGCTGCACAGCGATGACGAGCACTACGCCTTGCTGCTGGAACGCTGCGAGCCGGGCCGGGCGCTGGGCGAGGCAGCCGGCTCGGCGGAGGAGCGGCTCGTGACCGCCGCCGGGCTCCTGCGACGCCTGTGGTCGAGTCAACCCGCCGACGGGCTCGCCCTCGAGCGTGTCGGCGACGTGACCGCCGAGTGGGCCGAGTTGGTTCGCGAGCGTTACCGGCGCCTCGGACAGAGCCTCGATGGCGGGATGGTCGCCTTTGGCGCCGAGCTGCTGGTGTCACTGCCGGTCACGGCCTCCCGCGAAGTTGTCGTCCACGGCGACTTCAACCCTGGCAACGTCCTGTCCGCGCGACGGCAACCGTGGCTGGCGATCGACCCGAAGCCGATGATCGGCGACCCCGCCTACGACCCGTGGCCGATGCTCAGCCAGATGGGCTCGCCGTTCGACGATCCCGACGCCGCCGGCGTGCTGGGCGCCCGCTGCCGGCTGTTCGCCGAGCTCATCGAGGAACCGGTCGAGCGACTGCTGGCCTGGTCGGTGGCGCGGACGGTCGAGTCCGCGCTGTGGACCCTGGACCGTGGGCATCCCGACGCGGCTGAGCAGCAGATGGCCGAGGCCAAGCTGCTCGCCGGCATCGCGAGGCTGTAGCGAAAGGAGGCACCAGTGGCCGGCAAGCGCAGCGCCTTCGCCGCCGCCCTACGCCATCGTCGAGCACGTGTCGGCCGCCGAGTTCTCGCATGCCTGCAAGATCGGGGTACGCCACCGTCAGGGGTCCCGCCGGGCTGAGCCGATCACCTCAGCGGGCGCGTCCCTCCCGCAGCATGCCAATCGACTTGGCGATGCGTCGCTGCCGAGTCTCAGCGGTCTTGGCTCCCTCGATGGACAGCACGTGCCACCGCTGCTGGCTGTACGACAGACCGTCGAAGAAGCGTCTCGCGTCGGTGTTCCGGTCGAGCGCGGCGGCGAAGTCGGGCGGCACGGTGACCTCGCGAGGCTCGGTGTCGAGTTCGATGTCGACATCCACCTCGTCGCCGGCGGCGACACCGGCGCTTGTGCGGTTCTCTGCGCTCAACGGGAGCATGAACTCCTGGCCCATTCGCGCCACCGTGCTGCGGTAGCTGTGACCAGCGATGGTGA
>JALZLC010000284.1 GCA_030858885.1 Actinomycetota bacterium | reverse complement strand
AGCGTCGGTCGTCACGCCGTTGGCGGCCGGCGAGGTGAAGCCGTTGCTGTCGCCCACCGGCGGGCGCGGCGTGGTGGCCCGCGGGCTGGGGCGCTCCTACGGCGACGCCGCGCAGAACGCCGGCGGCACAGTCATCGACGCCACCCGGCTGGACGGCGTGGTGGATTTCGATGCCGACCACGGACTGGTGACCGTCCAGGCCGGCATGAGCCTGGACGCGCTGCTGGCCCGTTTCGTGCCGGCGGGCTGGTTCGTTGGCGTGACACCCGGCACGCGCTTCGTGACGGTCGGCGGCGCCATCGCCGCGGACATCCATGGCAAGAACCACCACCACGACGGCAGCTTCGCCCAGCACGTGGCCTCGCTGACCCTGCTGACGCCGACCGGCGAGCACCACGTCGGCGCCCACGACGATCCGGAGCTGTTCTGGGCCACCGCCGGTGGGATGGGACTGACCGGGGTGATCGCGCAGGCGACCCTGCGCCTGCTGCCGATCTCCACGTCGCTGATGCGGGTCGACACCGAGCGCACCGCCGACCTCGACGAGCTGCTGGCACGCATGGATGCCGACGACCACCGCTACCGCTACTCGGTGGCCTGGATCGACTGCATGGCGCGCAGCCGGGGCCGGGCGGTGCTCACCCGCGGCGACCACGCCACGGTTGCCGACCTGCCGCAGCGCCGCCGCGCCGACCCGCTGGTCTACGACCCGAAGGTCCGCCTCGCCGCTCCACCGTGGATGCCGTCCGGGGTGGTGCGATTCTCCACGGCACGGCTGCTCAACGAGGCCTGGTACCGCAAGAGCCCCCGCCGCCGTCAGGGTGCGCTGCACAGCCTCGGCGGCTTCTTCCACCCTTTGGACGGCGTGGCCGGCTGGAACCGCATGTATGGGCGGCGCGGCTTCGTGCAGTACCAGTTCGTGGTGCCATTCGGTGCCGAGCAGGTCCTCCGCTCGGCCATCGAACGGCTGGGCGCGACACGCTGCCCCTCCGTGCTGGCCGTCCTCAAGCGCTTCGGCCCTGGCAACCCAGGGCACCTGTCGTTTCCGATGGCGGGCTGGACGCTGGCCCTGGACCTGCCGGTGGGCCCATCGCAGCTGCCGGGACTGCTGGACGAACTGGACGAGGCGGTGGTAGCGGCCGGCGGGCGCTGCTACCTGGCCAAGGACTCGCGTATGCGCCCGGAGCTGGTCGTCGCCATGTACCCGCGCCTTGACCAGTGGCGTTCGGTCTGCGCCCGCGTGGATCCCAACGGCCTGCTGCGCTCGGACCTGTCGCAGCGGCTGGGGCTGCGATCATCAGCAATCGGTGGGCCGACCGCTGAGCCGACGAAGGGGCGAGGCCGTGCGTGACGCGCTGGGGGCGGTGCAGTCGGTGCTGGTGCTCGGCGGCAGCTCGGACATCGGTGTGGCGACGGCCCGGCGGCTGCTGGGCTCCCGCGCCGGCAGCGTCGTGCTGGCCGGACGCCGGCCCGACGCGCTGGCCGCCGCCACTGACGTGCTGCGCCGGTCGGGCGCCGGGGACGTCGAGACCGTGGCGTTCGACGCCGACGACACCGCCTCGCATGGCGCTTTCGTCGAGCGGATCTGTGGCGTGCGCGACTTCGACGTGGTGGTGCTGGCCGCCGGGGTGCTCGGCGACCAAGACGCAGCCGAGCAGGATCCCGAGGTGGCCGTGGACGTGCTGCGGACGAACCTGCTCGGGTGCGCGTCGATCGCGCTGCACGTGGCGCGGCGACTGCGGACACAGGGGCATGGAACCCTGGTCGTGCTGTCGTCGGTGGCGGGGGAGCGGGTGCGGCGGTCCAACTTCGTCTACGGCGCGAGCAAGGCGGGTCTGGACGGTCTCGTCCTCGGGTTGGGGGACAGCCTCGTCGGCTCGGGCGCCTCGGTAATGGTGGTGCGGCCCGGCTTCGTGCACACCAAGATGACGGCCGGTCGCCCCCCGGGCCCATTGGCCACCACCGCCGAGGCCGTGGCCGAGGCCATCGACGACGGCCTGCGGCGCAACCGCGAGATCGTCTGGGTGCCGGGCCTGCTGCGCTACGTGATGGCGGTCCTGCGCCATGTCCCGCGTCCGATCTTTCGCCGCCTGCCCATCTGAGTCGGCCGCCGCCGAGGTTGGGGACCGCGACGACGCGAATGGGCCTGCTTGCGCTACGGCAGCGGTGAGCAGCAGGCGCAGCATCTCTAGAATCGGGGCGGCCGCGCCCGCCGACCGCACGCTCCGAGAAGATGATCGCCATGCGACGTTCCACGCTGCTCGTCGGCAGCTCTGCCTTGGACGACGCCGAGGAAGCGATGAGCACTGCCCTGGCCGAGCTCGGCCCGACGCTGCACACCCTGCCCGACGGCGAGACCGGTTCGCGCCGCAACTGGATCATCCACATCGTCGAGTCGCTTCGCGGCCATCCGGACCTGGAGCTGGGCAAAGACGGGTCGTGGACCGACTACGACGACACGCCGGTGTTCAAGATCCGGCGCGGCCATACCCTCTACGGCGCGTCCCTGGACTTTGGCCATGTTGCCGCCTTCGACGCCAGTTACCCGCTGTTCCGGCGGCTGCGGGCAGCCAATGATCTTCCCGACCTCGCCTTTCAGGTTGGCATCCCCGGTGACTTCGACATGGCGCTGTTCGTGCTCGGCCCCACCGGCGCGTTCCTGCACCGGCGCCCCTTCACCGAGGCGACGCTGCGCGAGATCCACGCCATCCACGAGCGGGCTGGCGACGACGTCGTGTTTCAGATCGAGGTGCCGGCAGAGCTGGTGTTCGTCGCCCGCATGCCCGATCGGCTCCAGCCGCTGATGGCAGGGCTGCTGGGCCGCGGTATCACGCGATTGGCGCAGGCGTCACCTGCCGGCGCTCGCTTCGGCGTCCACCTGTGCCTGGGCGACATGAACCACCGGGCGCTGGGGCGCATGCGTGACCTGTCGCCAATCGTCCACCTGGCCAACGCCCTGATCGACGCCTGGCCACCGCAACGTCGGCTGGAGCACGTCCACGCGCCGTTCGCCGCCGCCGAGACGCCCGCGCCGACCAGCCCCGCGTTCTACGCGCCGCTCGGACAGTTGCGGCTTCCCCACCACGTCCGCTTCGTCGCCGGGCTGGTGCACGAGGACCGCTCCATCGACGAGCAGCGCCAGCTGCTGGGACTCGTCGAGCAGCTGCTGGGCCGACCGGTCGGCGTTGCGACCGCGTGCGGCCTCGGCCGTCGCGAACGCGAGCCGGCGCTGGCGACCCTACGCCAGGCCGCCGCCCTCTGCCACGACTGATTGGCTAGGTCCGCAGCGCCCGACGCGCGCTGGACCTCGAGACCCCGAGACCCCTTGGGTCTCTAGCGGTTGACCCGCAAGGCAGCGGACGCCTGGTCGGTGGGCAGCAGCATCACCTGCGCCACCTGCACATGGGCGGGGCGGTCGGCGATCCATACCACCGCCGCGGCCACGTCGTCGGCGG
>JALZLC010000202.1 GCA_030858885.1 Actinomycetota bacterium | reverse complement strand
CGAAGCCGACCAGCATCAGCATCGAGCCGAGGAAGCCGAGTTCTTCACCCACCACCGTGAAGATGAAGTCGGTCTGGTTCTCCGGGACGTAGGACAGCTTGGTCTGGGTGCCCGAGAACAGGCCCTGACCGGCGAACCTGCCGGAACCGACCGCGATCTGGGCCTGGTTGACGTTGTACGCCGCGCCCTGCGGGTCGGCCTCTTCCGGGTTGATGAACGATGTGAGCCGGTCGACCTGATAGTCGGCCAGGGCTCCCGACTGCAGCACGGCCACGAACGCCAGCAGGCCGAGGACCGTCAGGGCGACCATGAACCGCACCCGCACCCGTGCCAGCAGCAGCACACCGAACACGATAGCCACGAACACCAGGAACGTGCCGAAGTCGGGCTGGGCAAGGATCAGCAGCATCGGCGCGGCCGCGATGGCCAGGGCCTCGACCAACGCCCGCAGCCCGAGTGCCGACTCACGGCGTTCGGAGAACAGCGCCGCCAGCATGACGATGAGGGAGACCTTCGCCAGCTCCGACGGCTGGAACTGGAAGGCGCCGATGACCAGCCAGGCCTGCGAACCGTTGATGACGGTGCCGTTGAGCAACACGTAGCCCAGCAGCGCCAAGGATCCGACGTACAGCAGCGGCGACCACGCGCGGTACGAGCGGTAGTCGAACAGTGTCACCGCCGCCATCCCCACCAGCCCGATCCCCAGGGAGACGATCTGGCGATTGACGTAGAACATCGCGTCGATGTCCTGGCGTTCCAGACGGTGGAAGGTCGCCGAGTAGATCATGAGCAGCCCGAAACCCGACAGCGCCAGCACCGTCAGGATCAGCACCGCGTCGATGTGCCGGGTCGGCGCGTAGGCGGCCGACCACTTGCGGACCACCGCGTCGCGGGTA
Source organism: Actinomycetota bacterium (assembly GCA_030858885.1). Next base: position 12,919 of record JALZLC010000202.1, on the reverse strand, counting down.
AGGCGGCCCGCTCGGTCATCGCCCCAGGCGACCTGGTTCATCGGTGTCCCCAGCCGCTCATCAGTCGGTCGCCATTCCGGCTTCGATCTTAGTGGTGTCCAGATCGAGCAGGCCCTCCAGGATCCGGCGCGCGATCGGAGCCGCGTTGACGCTGCCGCCGCCGCCCTCCTCGACCATGGTGACCACCACGTACTCGGGGTCGTCCGCGGGCGCATAGGCGGCGAACCAGGCGAAGGGCTGCTTGGGCTTGAACTCGGCGGTGCCGGTCTTGCCCGCCACCTCGACGCCAAAGTCGGCGAAGGTGCCAGCCGCGGTCCCCTCGGCGGTCACTTTTTTCAGCCCCCCCGCGATGACGTCAAGGTGCTTGTCGCTGACGGGCAGCTTGGCCATGACCTTGGGCGCGATGTCGCGCACTGAGCCGTCAGCCCGGTGCACGGCCTTGACGAGGTGCGGTTGGTACAGGGTGCCCCCGTTGGCGATCGCGGCGAAGCTGTTGGCGATCTGCAGGGGCGTGGCCTGCACATCGCCCTGACCGATCGACATGTTCACCGAGTCGCCACCGCGCCAGGTGTTGCCGTACTGGCAGAGGTCGGTGAACAGTGCCTGGGCGTCGCTGTCGTCGGTCGCCTGCTTGGCCTGTGTGCAGTAGCTGCGACGGTTGTCCTCCCAGAACTGCTGCTTCCAGTTGCGGCCGGGCACGACGCCGGCGCGTTCGCTGGGCAGGTCCAATCCCGTCAGCGCGCCGAAGCCCCACGCCTTGGCTTGCGACGACAGCCGCTCGTGAGGCTGGTCTCCTTCCTGCTGCTCATCGAGCCACATGCGCCGGGCCAGTTCGTAGAAGACGGTGTCACAGGAGTACTGCAGCGCCTGGTCGATCGTCATGGTGCCGGAGTCGGCGGTGTTCCAGTTGCGGAAGATCTGCCCGTTCCAGTCCCAGTAGCCGGGGCACGGCACCGTGGTGCGGGGTGTGACGTAGCGGTTCGTCAGCGCGGCCGCCGCCGACACCACCTTGAAGACCGACCCCGGCGGGTAGCTGGACTGGGAGACGCGATTGATGAGTGGGAAGTCATTGCGCGGGTTCTGCAGCTTGCGCCAGTAGGGGGTGTCGACGCCACCGACGAACCGTTCCGGGCGGTAGTCGGGGTAGGAGGCCATCGCGATGACCTCGCCGCTGCTGGGGTCGAGCACGACCGCGGCACCGGCGGGCGCCTTGTAGGTGCCACCACGCCCCGGCCCCGTGCCCGTGTCCGGCACCGACCGCGCGTTGCGGATCCCGTCGGCCAGCGCCTGCTCGGCGAGCTGCTGGATTCCCAGGTCGAGGGTCGTGCGCAGGTCCGAGCCCGGCGTCGGCAGCACGTCGTCGAGCTCCCGCAGGACATCGCCTTCGGCGTTGACCTCCAGCCGGCGCAGGCCCTCCTGCCCCTGCAACTGGGCCTCGTAGGTCCGCTCCAGGCCGGCCCAGCCGATGACTTCACCGGGGCTGTACCCCTCGTACTCGGGCTGCTCCAGCTCGCTTTCGCTGATCTGGCCGACGTAACCGACGACGTGGGCGGCGGTGCTGCCCCGCGGGTAGGCACGCACGGGCATGGGCTCGGCGTAGACGCCCGGGAATCGGCTGGAGGCGTTCTCGTGCAGATACAGGATGATGTCGGACGGTACGTCGACCGCGATCGGCTTGGGGCGGAACGGGCTGACCTGTGACGAGGAGATCTCGCGCCGGACCTCCCTGGGCGACATACCGAGCAGATCGGCTACGTCGGCGAGGACCTTGTCGGCCCGCGACCCCATCTCCGAGGGCTCTACCGACACCACCATCGCGTAGCGGTTGTCGACGATCTGCTTGCCATTGCGGTCCAGCAGCTTGCCGCGGGGAGCGGTGATCGACAGCGTCCGCACCGCGTTGCCCTCCGCCAGGCTGGCGTAGCGGTCACCGGCCATGACCTGCAGGAACCACAGCCTGGCAAAGAGCAGGAGGAACAGGCTGACCACCAGCAGGCTCAGGAAGGTCAGGCGAAGGCGCGTGCTCTCGAGCTGCGCCTCGGTAGCGGGGGTTCGCGAGGCCGGCACGGATGGCGACCCTACCACGCACGACCGCTGGAACTGGGAGCCGACGACGGCCGATCCAGCACGCCGAAGTGCCGGGTCAGCAGACCCACAACCGGGATGATCACCGGTCCCAAAAGCGCGTTCCACACAGCGGTGGCGATCGCGCCCTGCAACACGTTGGCACCGGTGAACTGGCCCAGGTCCAGCACCAGGGCGGCCAGGCCGTGGACGGCGAAGCCCATGGCCCCCGCGGCGACAGCCACGGCCATGTCACCGCCGCCACGGGCTCCGACGTACGGGCGCAGCCGTCCTACGCCCGAGCCCACCAGCACGGCGACCAGGGCGCCCAGTCCCACCAGCTGGCTGCCGCCGGACAGCAGGTCGACGCTGAGCCCAGCGACGAAGCCGTAGCGCGCACCGGTGTCCGAGCCGTCGGCGAGGGCGAAGGCGATGACCGTGAGGGTGACGACGTCGGGCCGCCAGCCGGCGACCGTCGGGAGCAGGACCGTCTGCATCAGCAGCGCAGTCAGCAACACGGCCCCCATGACCAGCAGCCGAGGTCCGCTCAACCCTGCCCCCCGGCTGACGGCGGTTCCGGGCGCCGCCGTCTCGGCTCGGGCACCCGCTGCTCGGCGGGAAGTCGCGAAGGCTGCTGCGGAAAGTCGGTGACGACCTGCACCACAGCCAGGCGGGTGAAGTCGACGTACGGCTGGACTTGCAGGAACCGCGACATGTCGTTCCCGCGACCGGTCACGACACCCACCGGGACACCCCCGGGGATGGAGGTCCCGCTGAACAGCAGGGTGACGACCTCGTCGCCGTCGGAGGCCTGCACCTCAGGGTCGATCATCTCCAGCTGGAAGGGACTGGCGCCGCTGCCGGTCAGCAGTCCCTCTTCGCCGCTGGCGGCGATGCGAACCCCATAGCCGGCACTGGGGCTGGTGAGCAGCTCCACCCGGCTGTTGCTGGCCGTGACTTCGGTCAGCTTGCCGACCAGGCCCAGCTCGTTGATGACCGCCATACCGGGCGCCAACCCGCTGTCCGCGCCGGCATCAAGCAGCACGGAGCGCTCGACTGAGCTGGGAGGCTGCGCGATCACCCGCGCCCCGATCGTGGTGACGTCGAGACGTCGGCGCATCTGCACCTGGGCGCGCAACTCATCGTTTTCGCGTTGCAGGTCGATCCACGACTGCTGTTCGCGGCGCAGTCGCCGGACCTCCAACTCCAGGGCCGCATTGCGTTCTCCGAGTGAACCCACGGCCCCGATGGACCGCAACGCCCCACCGATCGGACGCACGACTGTGGCGAAGCCCTCTGCAACGGGACCGAAGACCGTCAACGCCCCGCGCTGCACGGCGGCGACCACGCCGACGTCTCCCTGCCGGTAGTCGACGCTGAGCAGCGCCAGCGACACCAGCACCAACACGGCCAGCAAGCCGCGACTCGTCCGACGTTCAGGCATAAGGGCTCGCATTAGGCGGTCCGCTTCGGGCCCAAGCGTAGGAGGAGTGCCGCGGTGTCAGTGGCGTGAACTGGAGATCAAGACACGCTTGAGGGCCTCGAACTCCTCCAGGCACTTGCCGGAACCGATGGCCACGGAGTGCAGCGGGTTCTCGGCCTGATGGATGGGCATCCCCGTCTCGTGCTTGAGGCGCTCGTCGAGCCCCTGCAGCATGGCTCCGCCGCCCGTGAGGACGATCCCCTTGTCCATGATGTCGGCGGCCAGCTCCGGCGGCGTGCGGTCGAGGGTGTTCTTCACGGCGTCGATGATGGAGTTGACCGGCTCCTCGATCGCCCGGCGCACCTCCTCCGCGCTGACGATGACGGTCTTGGGCAGCCCGCTGACGAGGTCTCGGCCGCGGATCTCCGCATGGCTTTCGTCGGGCAGCGGAAAGGCGCTGCCGATCGCCATCTTGAGCTCCTCGGCGGTGCGCTCGCCCAACAGCAGCGAGTACTCCTTTTTGACGTAGTTGATGATCGACTCGTCGAGCTCGTCACCACCGATGCGAATCGACGCGCTGGTGACGATGCCTCCCAGCGAGATGACCGCGACCTCGGTCGTGCCGCCGCCGATGTCGACCACCATGTTGCCGGCCGGCTCGTGGACGGGCAGGCCGGCCCCGATCGCGGCGGCCATGGGTTCTTCGATGATGTAGGCGGGTGGCCGCGCGCCGGCCTGCACGGAGGCTTCCTGTACCGCGCGCTGCTCGACGCCGGTGATGCCCGACGGCACGCAAACGACCAGGCGCGGCTTGTTCAGCAGGGTGAAGTAGCGGCGGCGGTGCACCTTCTGGATGAAGTAGCGCAGCATCTTCTCGGTGACGTCGAAGTCGGCGATCACCCCGTCCTTGAGCGGCCGGATCGCCACGATGTGGCCGGGCGTGCGGCCGATCATGCGCTTGGCCTCGCTGCCGACCGCCAAGACGGCCCCGTTGTTGGTGTTGATGGCCACGACCGACGGCTCGTTGAGCACGATCCCGCGGCCACGCACGTACACCAGCGTGTTGGCCGTGCCCAGGTCCACCGCGATGTCGCGGCCGAAGACTTGCAGGATTCCTGAGAGTGTCTGGCCGTTGGACGACACGGAGTTCCCTATCGGTACGGGCGGAGCAATCGGAGGGGAAGTCGACGACGACGGCCGAGGTCGCAGTCTAACGCCTGCCATATCGGACATTACTACCCGAACAGGCAATGTTGCGGAACGTATGGCGAGTCTCGGCCCTGGTGGCCAGGCTCTACAGAATGCCGAGCCGGGCCAGGCTGGTCCACTCGGGGTCGCCGACGACCAGGTGGTCGAGCAGGTCGACCCCCAGCGTCGCGCCCGCCGAGGCGAGCCGGCGGGTCACCTGGCGGTCGTCGGCGCTGGGTGTCGGGTCGCCAGAGGGGTGGTTGTGCGCCAGGAAGATCGCCGAGGCGCCGGCCAGCAGTGCTTGGCGGAACACCTCGCGGGGAGCCATGAACGTGTGGTCGACGCTGCCGATGGAGACCGTCACCACGCCCAGCAGCCGGTGCTTGACGTCAAGGTTCACCGCCAGGCAGTGCTCGCGGTCACGGCCCGCCAGCAGCGGCGCCACGATGGCCAGGGCATCCTCGGGGCAGCTGACCTGCGAGCGCTCGGCCGGCGGGCCGGGGCGAAACACCTGGAACGGCGCGCAGGTGGGGCAGGTCAGGACCTTGTGTCCTACCGCTTCGCCACTTGAGGACGGGCTCATGGCGTCACTGTGGCGCAACGGGAGAACTGCTGCGAGACGACCGTCCCCCGGCTGTGGACGCCTGCCGCACCGCTTACGGAAAGAAGATGCCGATCTCGCGTGCCGCACTGTCGGGTGAGTCCGAGCCGTGCACGATGTTCTCGCCGATGACGGTGGCGAAATCACCGCGGACGCTGCCGGGCACGGCCTCGATCGGATCGGTCGCACCCATCAGGCAGCGCATCGCCTTGATCGCGTCGTCGCCGGCCACGATCATCGCCACCAGCGGCCCGCCGGTGATGAACGCGACGAGGTCGCTGAAGAACGACTTGCCGGCGTGCTCGGCGTAGTGCTGCTGGGCCGTCTCGGCGGAGATGGTGCGCAGCTCCAGGGCCTCCAGCCGCAACCCCTTGCGTTCGATGCGTGCGATCACCTCGCCGACGAGGCCACGACGAACGCCGTCGGGCTTGACCAGGATCAGGGTGCGCTCGCTCATGTACTCCACGTCCTTGTGCGGTGAGATGGCCGGCCGCTGGTTGCCGGCTGGTGACTGCGGTGGCGGCGAAGGCTACCTGCGCCGGTCGGGTCGCCGCTGATCCCGGCGTTGCTGCAGCCGTCCCCATACCGTCCGCGGCTCGCTGGCGCTGAGCACGGTGATGTCGCCGAACAGCCCATAGGCGGTCACGACCACGCGGGGGGTTCCGGACGGGGGCGTGCCCGGATGCACCCTGCGGCGCGACTCGCCGAAGATGGTGACGCCGTCGAGCTCCACCTCGGTACCGTCCGCCACCAGGACCTTGACGTCACCGAACACCGAGGCCGCCCTGATGTGCAGGCTTGCGGCGCCGTGCACCGCCTTGGTCACGTCGATCACGGCGTCACCGAAGACCGCCACCGCCCTGGTCTCCGCGCGCGGGCGCCAGCCGGTTTCGGTGCGGGCGCTGCTGAACACCCCAACGAACCAGCGGATGCCCTCCTCGGGCGCCGGTGGCGGACCGGCCACAGCCGGCAGGTCGGCGGTGACCACGGCCAGCTCGTCGTCAGTGCGCGCCACCAAGACGGCGGCCACCCGTTCCTCGAACTCGGTCAGGGTGATGCGCCCGTCCGTGCAGTGCTGACGCAGCGCCGTGGTGACCCGCTCGCGGTCCTGGTCGTCGACACGCCGGGCCGGCCGGCGGCCGGCCGGCTGCTCCAACTCCGAGCCATTCACGCGGGCTCCAAGCCGAGCGCGTCGCGCGCGGCGCCCACGGTGTACAGGGAGCCGGTGACCACCACCACGTCGGCGGGGCCGGCCAACCCGGTGGCCAGCTCCAGCGCTTCGCCGATGTCCGGGGCGATCTCCACCGAGCGGCCGCTGGCACGGATGGCCTTGTCGAGCCGGTCGGCTGGTGCCGCCCGGCTCGAAGGCGGTTCGGTGACGACGACGTGGTCCGCCACGCCCAGCAGCTCGCCGACCATCGCCTCGACGTCCTTGTCGCCGAGGACACCCAGCACGAAGACCCGGTGGCGGAAGGCGAACTCGCCGTCCAGCGCCACGGCGAGGCTATGCGCGCCGGCCGGGTTGTGGGCACCATCGAGGAGCACGGGAGCCAGGCCCTGCCGCCGGACGACCTCCAGACGGCCCGGGGACCGCACGGCAGCAAAGCCGGTTCGGATCACGTCGGGGTCCAGACCGCCGGCGAAGCCGAGAAAGCCCTCGACCGCCGCCAGCGCGTAGGCGGCGTTGGCCGCCTGGTGCGCGCCGTGAAGGGGCAGGAACACCTCGTCGAAGTCGCCGGTCACCCCACGCAGCGCCAGCTGCTGGCCGCCCACCGCCGCCCGTCGGTCGGTCAGCCCGAAGTCGCGTCCGGCCAGTGTCAGCTGTGATCCGCGCTCGAGTGCTGCGGCCTCGACCACGACCATCGCCTCGGGCGGCTGCGGCGCCGACACCACCACGGCCCCGTCGTCGATGATGCCGCTCTTCTCCCCCGCCACCTCGGCCAAGGTCGATCCAAGCTCAGCGTGGTCCAGGCTGATGTCGGTCAGCACGGCGACCTGTCCATTGACGATGTTGGTGGCGTCCCAACGGCCGCCGAGACCGACCTCGAGCACCGCGACATCCACCGGCGCGTCGCCGAAGTGGTGCAGCGCCAGCGCGGTCAGCACTTCGAAGAAGCTGACACCCTCGGGGTGGGTGGCCTCGACCTCGGCGATGTAGGGGGCCAGGTACTCCAGCCCGTCGGCGATGGCTTGGCGGCTGATGGGCTCGTTGGCCACGCGAATCCGCTCGCGCACATCCTGAAGGTGCGGAGAGGTGTAGGTCCCGGTCCTGAGGCCCAGCGCACCCAGCAGGCAGGAGATCATGTGGCTGGTCGTAGTCTTGCCGTTGGTGCCCGTGACCTGCACACAGGGGTAGGACTGGTCGGGCCGGCCCAGCAGCTCCACCAGCGCGCTGATGCGCTCGAGGCCGGGCAGCATCCGCGCCGGCTGTCGCGCGAACAGGGTGCGCACCATCGCCTGGTAGGAGGACTCATCGAGCACGGGCGGGAGTCTAGGCCGCCCTCAGCCGAAGGACGGCGTCCGCCCCGGCCAGCCGTGCAGCACCAGCCACAGCACCGCGCAGGCCGTGGCAAGAGCCACCGCGGCGAAGGCAACGGCCAGCAAGGTTCGCCACACCGGCTCGCGGGGCAGCCGTGGTGCGAACGGCAACCGCCAGGCGGCAGGCTCCTGGGTGGGCCTTGGCCGGGGGTGGACCTGCTCCAGCCGCACCGGCGCCGGCACAAGGTCGGGGCGCAGGGCGGCGACGGCCAGCGCCAGCTGCCGGATCTCGTCGCAAAGGGGGTCCAGCCGGCGTTCCAGCGCGTGGGCCGCGGACACGACCTGTGCCCGCCGGCCGGCCAGCACCATGGGGTGCAACGCCGCGTAGCCGTCGGCGAGCTGGGTGAAGAATCGCTGGACCGCTTCCAGCAGCCGGTCGGCCACATCTGCGTCCACCGTTGCCGTCGCCCACAGTGCGCCGAAGGCACGGCAGCCGCCCACCGCCGAGCGCGCGCGCACCGCGTCCTGCTCGGCCCCGACCAGGAGCCGTCTGGCCACCCAGGCGTCATGTTGGCGAGGGGCGACGGCGCCGACGGGGGCAAGGGCGGCGAAGCAGAGGCCGGCCAGCCACGGCAGCTCGCGTTCCCCGGCTCGTGACCAGCGGGCGAACGTGGTGCAGACAGCGGCGGGCGCGGTGCCCAGCAACCCTTCGGCAGCGTCAGCCAGACCTCGCAGCGCCAAGGCTTCGAGGGCTTCGGACAGGCCGGCGGGGTTCAGCCCAACGCGGCGAGCTGCGCCGTCATCTTGGCGACCGCTGCCTCCCACTCGGCGACCTTGTTCCGCTCGGCTTCGACCACAGCCTCGGGCGCCTTCGCCACAAAGCCGCTGTTGCCCAACTTGCGCTGCGCGCGCTGCGACTCCCCCACCGCTCGGGCCAGCTCACGGCGAAGGCGCTCGCGCTCTTCGTCGAGATCGACCAGGCCGGCTAACGGCACGTACAGCTCGCCGCCGGCCACCACCACCTTACCCACGGGTCCTCCATCGGCCGCCTTCGCGTCGTCGGCGAAGGTCCATGACGCGACCCCCGCCAGCTTGCGGATACCGTCCAGACCCTTGGCGGTCTGCTCTCGCTGCAGGTGGGAGACGGCGGCCACGACGTCGATGCGCGCGGAGGGGGCAAGGCCGTGGTCGGCCCGGAACTTGCGCAGCTCGGTGACGACGTCGGTCACCGCGCCGAACGCCGCCTCGGCGTCGGCGTCACGGTGCTCCGGCTGTGCCCCCGGCCAGGCGGCGCACATCAGGCTGTCGCCGGCGGGCTGCCACAGTGCCTGCCAAATCTGCTCGGTGACGAAGGGCATCAGCGGGTGCAGGAGCCGCAGCATGGTGTCCAGCCCGTGGGACAGGACCATCGCGGCGGCGGGGTCGTCCGGTCGGGGCTTGGCCAGCTCCAGGTACCAGTCGCAGTACTCGTCCCAGGCGAAGTGGTACAGCGCGCGGGCTGCCCGGGCCAGGTCGTAGTCGGCGTAGCCCTCCTCTGCGGCGGCTCGTGCCGTCTCCAGCCGCGACAGCAGCCAGCGGTCTTCGATCTGCAAGGTCACCTCGTCGAAGGCGGCCGGCACACCCTTGCCGTCCGGCAGCCGGCTGAGTACGAAGCGCGCCGCGTTCCACACCTTGTTGGCGAACCGCCGTGCGCCCTCGACCCACTCCTCGGCCAGCGGCGCGTCCTGTCCCGGCGTCGCCCCCCGCAGCAGCGAGAAGCGCAGCGCGTCGGCGCCGTAGCGGTCGATCAGGCCGAGCGGGTCGATGACGTTGCCGAACGACTTGGACATCTTCTTGCCGTGGCGATCGCGCACGAGCCCGTGGTTGAGCACCGCGTGGAACGGCACTTCGTCGAGGACGTGCAAGCCGATCATCAGCATCCGGCTGACCCAGAAGGTGTTGATGTCGTAGCCCGTGACCAGGACGGACGTGGGGTACCAGGTCCGCAGCTCAGGGGTGTCCCTCGGCCAGCCCAGCGTCACGAAGGGCCACAGCTGCGCGGAGAACCATGTGTCGAGGACGTCAGGGTCCTGGCGTAAGCCATCGGCTTCGACCTGTGCCGGGGACGGGTCCTCGGCGAGCACGTGGATGCCGCCTTCGCGGTCGTACCAGGCGGGGATGCGGTGGCCCCACCACAGCTGGCGTGAGATGCACCAGTCGTGCAGGTTGTCCAGCCAGTTCAGGAACCCCTTGGCGTTGCGCTCGGGGATGAATGCCACTCGCCCGTCGCGCACTGCCTCGGCGGCGTGCTCGGCCAGCGGCGCGACGCGCACGAACCACTGGTCGGACAGCCGCGGTTCGACGACGGTGCCGCACCGCGAGCAGTGGCCCACCGGATGGGTGCGCTCCTCGACGCCGACCAGCAAACCAGCCGCATCGAGATCCTCCTTCACCTTGCGACGAGCCTCAAAGCGGTCCAGCCCCTCGTAGGGACCGCCGTTGGCGTTGACGTGGGCGTCGTCAGTGAAGATGTCCACGGCGTCCAGGCCGTGGCGCTGGCCGATCTGGTAGTCGTTGGGGTCGTGGGCGGGGGTCACCTTGACCGCGCCCGTGCCGAACTCGGGGTCGACGTGGCGGTCGGCGACCACCGGGATCGGCCGATCCAGCAGCGGCAGCACCACCGTCGTGCCGATCACGTCGCGGTACCGCTGGTCGTCGGGATGCACCGCCACCGCGGTGTCGCCCAGCATCGTCTCGGCGCGGGTCGTCGCCACGACGACTCCTTGGCCACCGTCGGCTGCCGGGTAGCGGATGCTGACCAGCTCGCCGACCTCGTCGCGGTGGTCCACCTCGATGTCGGAGATCGCGGAGGTGTCGCGAGGGCACCAGTTGATCAGGCGGTAACCGCGGTAGATCAGGCCTTGCTCGTACAGCTGGACGAACACCTTGCGCACGGCGTCCTGATAGTGCTCGTCGAGGGTGAACACCGACCGCCGCCAGTCGCAGGAAGCGCCAAGCCGGCGCATCTGGCGCAGGATCGTCTCCCCCGACTCCTCGCGCCAGGCCCACACCCGCTCGACGAAGGCCTCGCGACCGAGGTCGTGGCGGGTCAGGTCGCCCTTGGCCAGCTCGCGCTCGACGACGTTCTGCGTGGCGATGCCGGCGTGGTCGGTGCCGGGTTGCCACAGCGCGTTGTCGCCCCGCATCCGCGCCCGACGGATGATCGCGTCCTGCACGCTGTGGTCCAGCGCGTGGCCCATGTGCAGCGACCCCGTGACGTTGGGCAGGGGCAGCATGATGCAGAATGGCGGGCGGGCAGGGTCGGCGCTGTCGTCGGGCTCGGCGTGGAAGAAGCCTGAGTCGTCCCACCAGTCGTACAGCGGCTGCTCGACCGCGCTGGGCTGATACGACTTGGAGAGCGCGGGCGCGGGCGGCGAGGCGGCGTTCATCGGCGCCAGTCTAAGTGGCGATGCGTTGTCGTTGCCTACCCAGCGTTGCTACGCGGAGCGCTTGCGGCGTTCGTCCGTTTCGGTGCGCGGCACCAAGGTGGGGTTGACGTTGTCGCGGACGACCTCGCCGGTGATGTGGCACTCCCCGACGTCGTCCAGGGAGGGCAGCTCGTACATGGTGTTGAGCAGCACCTCCTCCAGGATCGCGCGAAGGCCGCGCGCGCCCGTCCCCCGCAGGATGGCCTGATCCGCAACGGCCACCAGCGCGTCGTCGGTGAAGTCCAGCGCCACGCCGTCGTACTCGAAGAACTTGCGATACTGCTTGACCAGCGCGTTCTTGGGCTCGGTGAGGATCTCGATCAGGGCGGGATGATCCAGTTGCTCCACGGAGCACTGCACCGGCAGCCGGCCCACGAACTCGGGGATCAACCCGAACTTGAGCAGGTCCTCGGGTAACACCTGGGCGTACAGCGCCGACAAGTCCTTCTGCTGACGGGTCCGCACGTCGGCGCCGAAGCCGACGCCGTGGCGGCCGATGCGCTGCTCAATGATCTGCTCGAGCCCCGCGAAGGCGCCGCCGCAGATGAACAGCACGTTGGTGGTGTCGATCTGGATGAACTCCTGGTGGGGGTGCTTGCGCCCGCCCTGCGGCGGCACCGAGGCGACCGTGCCCTCCAGGATCTTCAGCAGCGCCTGCTGCACACCCTCCCCGGAGACGTCCCGGGTGATCGACGGGTTCTCGCTCTTGCGGGCGATCTTGTCGACCTCGTCGATGTAGATGATCCCCGTCTCGGCCTTCTTGACGTCGAAGTCGGCTGCCTGGATCAGCTTGAGCAGGATGTTCTCGACGTCCTCGCCGACGTAGCCGGCCTCGGTCAGCGCCGTCGCGTCGGCGATGGCGAATGGGACGTTGAGCAGCCGTGCCAGCGTCTGGGCCAGCAGCGTCTTGCCCGAGCCGGTAGGGCCAAGCAGCAGGATGTTGGACTTGGCCAGCTCAACTTGGTCATCGCGGCCGCTGTCGGCCACGCGGATCCGCTTGTAGTGGTTGTAGACCGCCACCGCCAGCGTCTTCTTGGCCGCGTCCTGACCGACGACGTAGTCGTTCAAAAAGTCGTAGATCTCGCGAGGCTTGGGCAGATCGCCCGGTAGGAGTTCGGGAGTCTCGGAGAACTCCTCTTCGATGATCTCGTTGCACAGATCGATGCACTCGTCGCAGATGTAGACGCCAGGGCCCGCGATCAGTTTCTTGACCTGCTTCTGCGACTTGCCGCAGAACGAGCACTTCAGCAGGTCGCCGCTCTCACCGAACTTCGCCATACCGCTGCTCGTCCCCTTCGCTCGCCCAGGGTCCTCCAGGGACCTGCGGCCGTCGGTTCAGACTACTCGGCCCTGGCTCGCCGGTCGCGCCACCCTCCCCGGGCGGTGCACCGTGGCGCCCCTAGCTGACGGCCGAGACCATGGAGGCCTGAACCTTCCGCGAGGCGATGACGGTGTCGATGAGGCCGTACCCCTTCGCCTCCGCTGAGGTCATGATGAAGTCGCGATCGGTGTCGCTGGACACCTTCTGGATCTCCTGACCGGTCTTGTCGGCAAGAATCTGGTCGAGCAGGTCGCGGATCCGCTGGATCTCCCGAGCCTGGATCTCGATGTCGACCGACTGTCCCTCCGCACCACCGGTGGGCTGGTGGAGGAGGATCCGGCTGTGCGGCAGCGCGTAGCGCTTGCCCTTGGTTCCGG
>JALZLC010000169.1 GCA_030858885.1 Actinomycetota bacterium | reverse complement strand
TCACCGGCGACGACGTGTCCAACGACGGCCTGCGCTTCTTCCGGGCCAAGCGCATCGACGTCGCCGAGGTCCCTGTCACTGCGCTGCGGCTGTCCTACGTCGGTGAGCTCGGCTGGGAGCTGTACGCGCCGACCGAGTACGGCCTGCGGCTGTGGGACCTGCTGTGGGCGGCTGGCCAGCCGTCAGGGCTGGTCGCCGGGGGGCGCGGCGCCTTCAACGCCCTGCGGGTCGAGAAGGGATACCGGTCCTGGGGGACGGACATGTGGGCCGAGCACAACCCCTACGAGGCTGGCCTCGGGTTCGCGGTCCGTATGGACTCCGGCGACTTTGTCGGGCGTGAGGCTTTGCTGCGCGCCGGCACGCAGCCGACGCGCCGGCTGACGTGCCTGGTGCTGGACGACTCCAGCAAGCTGGTGCTGGGCAAAGAGCCGGTGCTGGCCGACGGCCGGGTCGTCGGCTTCGTCACCAGCGCCGCGCAGGGCTACAGCGTGGGACAGTCGATCGCCTACGCCTGGCTGCCGACCTCCGTCGCCGACGGCGCCGCCATGCTGGAGATCGAGTACTTCGGCCAGCGCTATCCCGCGCGTGTGGCAGCCGATCCCCTGTTCGATCCGCAGATGCAGCGCATGCGGGCCTGAGCCGGCGTCCGATGAGCCCCGACCCGCAGCTGTCGACCCTGCCGCCACCGGCAGACGCGCCCGCGCCGGCTGCCAACGTGCTCGATGGCATCGGCAACACCCCGCTGATCTGCGTCGACGGGGTGTGGGTCAAGCTGGAGTACCTCAACCCGTCAGGGTCGATCAAGGCTCGCATCGCCAAGTACATCGTCGAGCGCGCCGAGGCCGAGGGCCTGCTGCGCCCGGGCGACACGATCGTCGAGGCGTCCAGTGGCAACACCGGCAACGCCCTGGCGATGGTCGCCGCGGTCAAGGGCTACTCCATGCTGGTGGTGATGCCCCAGGGCATGTCCAGTGAACGGCTGGCCATCTCCAAAGCCTTCGGCGCGGACGTCGAGCTGGTCGGCGACTTCCATGTCACCCAGGCCCTGGCCAGAGCGCGTGAGCTCGGCAAGCGGCCCGGGTACTTCGCGCCGGCGCAGTTCGAGTCGGAGTGGAACGTCGAGGAGAACCGGACCTGGCTGGGCCCGGAGATCCTGGCGCAGCTCCCAGCGGGAACCGTGCCCGACGCCTTGGTCATGGGCATCGGCACCGGCGGGACGCTGATCGGCGTTGGCCAGGCGTTCCGCACGGTGAACCCGGCCGTGCGGCTGGTCGGTGTGGAGCCGGACGAGTCCTGCACGATCCTGTGCGGAGAGTCCGGCAAGCATCAGGTCGAAGGCATCGCCGACGGCTTCGTCCCCGGCATCATCGAGCGCCACCGCGGCCTCATCGACGAGCTGACCGCGGTGAGCAGCCACGACAGCCTGGCGGCGATGCGCCGCCTCGCCCGTGAGCACGGGCTGTTCGTCGGCCCCAGCTCCGGCGCTCACCACACCGCCGCCGTGGCGCTGGCGGCACGCGACCCCGGCCTGCGGACCATCGTCACGGTGTTCTGCGACGAGGGCGAGAAGTACCTGAGCGAGCACTTTCGGGCAGGACAACACCAGTGACATCCCAGCACGGCCGGGACCGCCGGCACGTGACGATCACGACGTAGGGAGGAACACCCGTTGGCTGTCAACGACCACCCCGGGATCATGCTGTACTCGCGGATCCGCAAGTCCCCGTACTTCTACGCTTCTCGCAAGCACGGCGTGCAGCTGTACAGCACCTACAACCACACCTATCACCCGCGCCACTACGGCGACCCCATCGAGGAGTACTGGCACCTGCTCAACGCGGTGACGCTCTGGGACGTCGGCGTCGAGAAGCAGGTCGAGATCACCGGTCCCGACGCCTTCGAGTTCACCAACATGCTCGTGCCCCGAGACCTCACCAAGTGCAAGGTCGGGCAGTGCAAGTACGTCTTCGTCACCGGCGAGGACGGCGGGATCCTCAACGACCCGGTGCTGCTGCGGCTCGGCGAGAACCACCTGTGGCTGTCGCTGGCCGACTCCGACATCCTGCTGTGGGCGCG